>NZ_JAUBQM010000003.1:20990-21058 GCF_036701245.1 Microcoleus sp. Pol14D4 | reverse complement strand
CAACTGCACCAGACTCAGGCAGAATTGGAGCAATCCCAGTCTCAACTGCACCAGACTCAGGGAGAATT
>NZ_JAUBQM010000003.1:0-20890 GCF_036701245.1 Microcoleus sp. Pol14D4 | reverse complement strand
GGAGCAATCTCAGGCTCAACTGCACCAGACTCAGGGAGAATTGGAGCAATCTCAGGCTCAACTGCACCAGACTCAGGGAGAATTGGAGCAATCTCAGGCTCAACTGCACCAGACTCAGGCTGAAGGGGAAAGACTACAGTTTCAGGAAGCTATGGTTGGAGATTCTGACTTACGAATCCAGTTAGATTACAAACTTCTGGTGTGGGAGGCTTGGCACGCTCATCACAATGGTGATATGAAAGGTATGGCTCACTTTCTCAAACAATCATTAAAGTGTACCCCTTTCTCCGCAACAGAAACAGTATTAAAATGGTTAGAGAGTTTTGCCCAGTTCAGTTCAGAAAAGGGGTATCAGCTTGATACCAACTCCCTGATTAACTCAGCGGAATGGAATGAATTGATGCGTCGCGGTCTTCATAATGGCAACAGTGTAATTCCGAAGCACTAGAGTGAGAGTGCTAGCAATCGGCGATCGCACATCGCCATCTGACGTTCGTTGATAAACTTAGAACACTGTCCTCACAGAGTGATTAATCGTTCGTTTCTGAAGGTGAGGATAAAAACAGTAGATTTTCAATTTCAAACTTAAATTGTATTCACAATTATCAGGAGGATAAAATTGACTATGTTCAATCAAACAGTAAGTTATACTTTTGGTGTCAATCTTGTAGGCCACGTGACAGGTGAATTTGGTCTGGGCGAAGGCATGAGAGGTACCATTAGAGCAATAGAAGCAGCAGGCATTCCCTTCGCACTCAAGGATCTTAAAGAAAGTTCGCAGCGGAACTTAGATTATACATACACAGATTTTTCTGAAAATAATCCGTATCCAATCAACATCGTTCATGCCAATCCTAATCCAGTCCATATGGAGCAAATTGGTTCTGAATACTTTCAGGGTAGATACAATATAGGCTTTTGGGCTTGGGAACTGCCAACATTTCCCTATTTTTGGCAAGGTGCTTTTGATTTATTTGATGAGATATGGACTTATAGCCATTACACGGCTGAAGCCATTGCTAAGGTATCGTCTATTCCAGTTCTAAAAGTAGCACCTAGCATTTATCTGCCACAATCATCATTGGGGAGAGAAGCTTTAGGATTACCCAAAAATAAATTTATTTTTTTGTTCATGTTCGACTTGGGAAGCATATTTGAAAGAAAAAATCCAATAGCTACAGTAGAGGCATTTCAACGAGCTTTTGATAAACTAAATAATGATGTGCTATTGGTGATTAAGTTCCGACCGCATCCACAGTTTAAACAGCAGCAAGAGCAACTTTTGAGTTCGGCAAAAGAATGGTCATCTATTAAGTTTATAGAAGGAGATTTAAAGAAAGAAGAAATTCATTCCTTAGTTAACTGTTGTGATTGTTATGTGTCGCTACATCGTTCAGAGGGTTTTGGCTTGACCATGGCTGAAGCGATGTTTTATGGAAAACCTACGATCGCTACTGCATACTCCTCCAATGTTGAATTTATGAATGTAGGGAATAGTTTTCTGGTGAAATATGACCTAGTTACAACGACTGAGGATTATGGCCCTTACCCAAAAGGTAGTGTCTGGGCCGAGCCTGATATTGACCATGCGGCCTCCTTAATGCAGTATGTTTTTCACAATTATCAAGAAGCTGAGCAAGTAGGAGCCAGAGCCGCTATGGAAATTAAGTCTTTACTGAGTCCGCAGACAGTCGGCAGCACAATTAGAAGCCGCCTGCAACATATTATGAAAATTGGGATTCGCAGGCAATTAGAGCAATCTCAATTTCAACTCCCCCAAATCAACGATTCAGAATTTTTGCAAGAAAATGAGAGCCTCAAAGATGGAGATTTTCTGGAAGTAGCTTATCACGCCTATCTCAAACGCGATCCCGACCGCGAAGGCAAAGAAACCTACATCCAAGTTTTACGTGAGGGCGGGTTCACACGTCAGCAATTACTCTGTGAAATGCGGGATTCACCAGAATTTGAGGCTTTGTGGAAGCTTGTGGAGGAAGGACTTTTGCCCTTAGCTTCGGAAGTAAAATTGATTTCCGTACACATACCAAAAACAGCAGGCGTAACGTTTGGCAAGATTTTAGAACAAGTTTATGGTAGCGATAAAGTAGTTAAAGAATACAAAAATATGTCTTTAGCTACTATCGTGCAACAAGGTGGGATTAATAGAGAAACTAGAATAATTCACGGCAATTTTCCGGCTGTCAAATACAAAGGATGTTTTTTGCATTCCGTTCCCTCGATAATTTGGTTAAGGCATCCCATTACTCGCTTAATTTCCTGGTATTGTGATTCTATTAGTATGCGGAGTGACGTTACTGAGGATGAATTTCTGAAATATGTCAGTCAAACCAAGCCGAGTCTGCTGGAATTTGCTGAGTTACCCGCAACCCAGAACTTGATGTCGAGGTGCGTTCTGGGAAGGAAGCTAAGTGATTTTTACTTTGTCGGCATCCAAGAATTTTTCCGCGATGACCTAAGTGACCTGAGAGAGATGCTAGGTTTGCCAGAGGTAGAAATTGGTTGGCATAACAAAAATAGATACCCCGGGTATCACGGTTATGTTAACAATGTGTTGAGTGACAAAAATCTGCTAGCTAAGTTAGCAGCTATCAATAGCGAAGATATGGAACTTTATCAAACCGCATTGAACTTGAGACAGAAGCGGAAAGAGAGAACTACAGAAAACTCAGAACTCCATTGGACTTAGGGATCGGTGCTATGTATGATTAAAAAAAACGCTGCGACAACTGCCATCAATCAGCAGCCAGTTATTATCAACGATGAGCCGAGCCTCACTAATCCAGTCTCGCAAATGGCCACCGAGGCCCAGTGTCGATCGGATGCCTTCTACTATTGGTGTGAGGAAACTCGTCTGCCGCACGAGCCAATATTTCATAGAAAACTGTGGGAGTACGCCTATATCCTCCAGTGTCTGTCTGAGGCGGGCATGATGTCACCAGGCAGGCGCGGACTAGGTTTTGGTGTCGGCCAGGAACCGTTAGTAGCTGTAATGGCTGCGCGAGGCTGCGAAGTGGTGGCCACAGACCTAGATTCAGAGGAAGCCACTAAGCAGGGATGGGCAGGTACCGGTCAATATGCAGCCACGCTAGAGGCACTTAACGATCGCGGCATCTGCCCCCCCGAACGCTTCGCATCAAAGGTGAGTTACCGCGTGGCAGATATGAACAAGATAGATGCTGATTTGGTCGGCTTCGATTTTGTCTATTCGTCTTGCGCTTTCGAGCACGTCGGCTCGATCGAACTGGGGCTGCAATTTGTCAAAAACAGCCTTAAGTGCCTGCGTCCGGGGGGAATAGCAGTACATACCACCGAATTCAACGTTTTTTCTAATGACGCGACGATCGACGACCAACAGACTGTACTGTTTCGACGGCAGGACATCGACAGACTCGCAGCAGATTTGACAAGCCAAGGACACGAAATAGTCCTCAACTACAACACTGGAAGCGGGCCCTTCGATCGTCACATAGACGTACCGCCCTGGTCGGGGATACACTTAAAGCTTCAGTTGGAACAATATGTCACAACATCCTTGGGGCTGCTCATTCAAAAGGCTTCATAGATTAAATCGTTTTTCAATCATATTCAGACCTTTCTACTCAGCCAAAACCAAGACCAATGTTAAATCATCAACTAAATAATTCTTTGGGTGTTAATTTAACCGGTCATATAACCGGTGATTTTGGGCTAGCGGAAGCAGCTAGAGGAAATCTCCGAGCCCTAGAAGCAGCCAGAATTCCCTTTGCAGTTAAGGATCTAAAAATAGATTGGCTACCAAACTCCGATACTAGCTACAAAAAATTTTCCGACGACAATCCATATCCAATCAATATAGTCCAAACCAACCCCAATTGGGTTGAGCAGATTTTAGCCGGGTACTTTCCCGGCATTGGTTCTGAATATTTCAAAGGCAAATACAATATAGGTGTCTGGCTATGGGAACTGCCCGTATTTCCCTCTGAATGGCAGTGGGCATTTGATTTATTTGATGAAATCTGGACTACCAGTAACTTTTGTGCAGAAGCATTTGCGACTGTCTCCCAAGTTCCTGTACTCAAAATTCCTGTTAGCCTCGCCTTTCCGCAACCTCTATTAACAAGACAGAACCTAAACTTACCCAAAGATAAGTTTATTTTTCTTTTCATGTTTGACTTTGGTAGTTCCTTTGAACGAAAAAATCCCTTTGCCACCGTTGAGGCATTTAAACGAGCTTTTGGTAAATCTAATCCAGATGTTTTACTCGTTCTCAAGTTTGCCAATGCTTATCTTTTTCCGCAACGGCGCCAGGAACTAATGGATTTGGCGGAGGGTTGGTCATCTCTTCAGTTTATAGACGGGCACTTGCAAAAAGAAGAGATTCACGGCTTGGTTAATAGTTGTGACTGTTATGTGTCTCTGCATCGGGCTGAAGGATTCGGTTTAACAATGTCGGAAGCCATGTACTACGGCAAACCAGTAATCGCCACAGCCTATTCATCTAATATGGAATTTATGAATGTTGGCAATAGTTTTCCGGTTAAATACGAGCTGGTGACAACAAGTGAAGATTATGGAGCTTACCCCAAAGGCAGTGTCTGGGCGGAACCAGATATTGCTCATGCTGCGTCTCTCATGCAGTATGTATTTGAGAATTATCAGGAAGCTCAGAAAACAGGAAAAAAAGCAGCCAAGGAAATCAGGTCTTTATTAAATCCTCAAGCTGTAGGTATAAAAATAAAAAATCGCCTTGAATTTATCAGGGCACATCTCAATCATACCCAGTTGTCAAATCGGTTCCATGAACTTCAGACAGAAAGAGATCTATTGGCTCGCCAAGCCCAAGTTTGGAGACAGACAGCATTACAGGTACAAAAAGAGTTAGCAAAATACTCTTAATTTCAACGATAATAGCGCTGAATTTTCAAGCATTATTCTAGAGATTTCTTAAGTAAAAGACGAACCATGTTAAATCAAACAATAGATTCTAATTTCGGCATCAATTTTATTGGCCACCTGAGCGGTGAATATGGTCTGGGAGAAGGATCGAGGGCCACTCTCAGAGCGATCGAAGCTGCTGGCATTCCGTTTGCACTGAAAGATATTAAGGTACATTGGCATCGAAATTTAGATAGCAGCTACACAAGTTTTTCCGAGCAAAATCCCTATCCCATTAACCTGATCCACACTCTGCCAGAACCCATGGTTTTCAACATGGTCGATCGCGAATGCTTTAAAGGTCGATACAATATTGGCTTCTGGGCTTGGGAACTGCCGATATTTCCATCAGGGTGGCTATACGCTTTTTCTTTATTTGACGAGATATGGACTTATAGCAATTACTGCGCTGAAGCGATCGCGCCCGTATCCCCCGTCCCTGTGATTAAGATGATGTCCAGCCTTGAATTTCCAGAACCGTCATTGGAGAGAGAAGCATTAGGATTACCCCAAGACAAATTTATTTTTTTGTTCATGTTTGACTTCCACAGTACCATAGGTCGCAAAAATCCCTTTGCTACTTTGGAGGCATTTAAGCGAGCTTTTGCTCAATCGAATGAAGATGTCTTACTGGTACTCAAGTTTTCTAATGGCAACTTTTTCCCCAAAGAACGGGAGCAACTCAAAGCGCAAGCAGCAGGCTGGCCAGTTCACTTTATAGATGGGCATTTAAAGAGAGAAGAACTTCATGCTTTAGTTGCCAATTGCGACTGCTATGTTTCCCTGCACCGGGCCGAAGGTTTTGGTTTGACAATGGCGGAAGCGATGTACTACGGCAAACCTGTAATTGCGACTGGCTACTCATCTAATATGGAATTTATGAATGTCGGCAATAGTTTTCCAGTAAAATATGACATAGTGACGCTGGCAGAAGATTATGGGCCTTACTTTAAAGGAAATTACTGGGCCGATCCCAGTATCGCTCATGCAGCATCATTAATGCAGTATGTTTTTGAGAATCCCCAGGAAGCACAACAAGTAGGAGCAAGAGCAGCTCAAGAAATCAAGTCTTTACTGAGTCCTCAACTTCTAGGCACGAAAATCAAAAATCGGTTGGAAATCATTAGAAACAGGATGAACCAATCTACAAACTGGTCAACTCGTATCCATCAGATGCAGCAAGAGACGGCTTTGGCTCACTCCCAAATCCAAGTTTGGCGCCAGACAACACAGCAAGTTCAATCTGAAGTAGCGCAATACCAAAGGCTTACTAAGACTTGACAAATTTGATTTACTGTAAATATTTTTGATTAGGAGTTCAATCATGTTCAATAACACAAATTTTAAGTTTGGAGTTAATATTATCGGTCATGTGAGTGGCGAGTTTGGTTTGGGCGGGGGGGTGCGAGGCACAATCAGAGCCATAGAAGCAGCTAACATTCCTTTCACAATCAAGGATCTGAAAGAAGATTCCCAACGCAACTTAGATTCTACATACACTAATTTTTCCAGCGAATACTCTTATCCGATTAATATCGTCCATACCAACCCTCACGAGTCCTTGTTGAATTGTATCGAGCCTGAGTTTTTTAATAATCGCTATAATATTGGTTTTTGGATTTGGGAACTTCCGGTATTTCCAGATTTTTTTATGGGAGCTTTTAATCGATTTGATGAGGTGTGGACTTACAGTAATTACACCGCTGAAACCATTTCCGATGTCTCGCCTCTTCCCGTTGTGAAATTACCGCCTAGCATTTATTTGCCGCCCAACGAATTGGGCAGAGAAGCTTTAGGATTACCTAAAGACAAATTTATTTTTCTGTTCATGTTCGACATGGGCAGCGGTTTTGAGCGAAAAAATCCTTTTGCTAGCATTGAGGCGTTTAAAAAAGCTTTTGGGAAGTCTAATGAAGATGTTTTACTGATTATTAAGTTTAGACCTCATCCTTACTATCAAAATCAGTACGCTCAACTAAAAGCGATGACAGAAGACTGGCCATCTATTCAACTTATCGAAGGGCATTTGAGCAAGGAAGAGGTTCATGCCTTAGTAGATAATTGTAACTGCTATGTATCGCTACATCGGGCTGAGGGTTTTGGTTTGACTATGGCGGAGGCAATGTATTACGGCAAGCCAGTCATAGCTACCGCCTATTCATCCAATACCGATTTTATGAATGTCGGCAATAGTTTTTTGGTAAAGTACGATCTAGTGACCACTACTGAAGCTTATGGACTTTACCCAAAAGGTAGTATCTGGGCTGAGCCGGATATTGATCATACAGTTTCGCTCATGCAGTATGTTTTTGAAAATTATCCACAAGCACAGGAAGTAGGAGCGAGAGCCGCTAAGGAGATTAGGTCTTTATTCAATCCAGAGGTTATTGGTCAAAAAATTAGACATCGCCTGGAATATATTATGAGGACAATAGAAGAGAAAAAGTGGTACGAATCCCAAGCTCAAGCTTGGAGACAGGCGGCAAAACAGGCTCAGACAGATTTAGATATTTTGCAACATCCAGTCTCGCACAAATTGTTTTGAAGATGAGCTGACAGCATTCAGTCCCCTCAAACTCTATGAATCTTCCCCTCGCATACAGCATATGTAAAAACAATACGATTTATCTGGATTATCGTTGAGGTTTTCACTGTTAAGAAATTCCTCGTTGAAATGATCCATACTGGATGTATCTATAGACTTTGAGAGGTCAATCAGTCCCTTAGATTGAATTATTTTGAAGTTATGCTTCTCTAATAGTTCGCATAAATCTTTGTGATAATACTCAAGCTTGTGTTCGGGATGTATGTAACCGTCGGGAACTTGTAGCTTAGTAGCTCGCCTGTTAGGGGTATCTAGAGCTAACTTCCCGCCCGGTTTTAATAATTTGTAGGCTTTTGAAAGAACTTTTTCAGCCTCTTCTACAGTGATGTGTTCTATTGACTCTCCTGACCAAATTAGATCGAAAGAATTGTCTTCAAATAAACTTAAGTCAGTCATACTTCCATAAACATAATTAATTTCGCAGTCTTTGTACTTAACCTGTTTTGACCACTCAGGTCCAGGAAACATCATCTTATCGGGATGGAAGTCTAGTATGTAAAGTTTTTCTGGAACATAAGAATAACCTAGCTGTAGCAACGCTCCTTTTGGATCTGAGGCGGAATAACCTCCTAGGTCTAACACCACTTTAGCAGGTGGAAGTAGTGTCTTGACCATTGTCATTCTGGCACTGTGAAGTTTATGAAGAACTGGGTTTCCGACTTCACCATCTGGAAGGCGCGCTTGAAATTCATTGGATTCAATCATTCTTTTGATGACAGCCGATCGAGACAAACCTGCACTGAGTTCGCCCAACCAACTATTTAATCCATCGGAATCTGCTTCACGCTCAAAGATGACCCAGTATGCCATCCATAGAAAACTTTTGTCATTTTTAGCGTGAGTGGATAAAGTCTTTTGAATGGCTTCTTCCAAGGACTTAGTTGCTTCAGGGTTCATGGTGTTTCCTCTAATCTTGATTGATTTCTTCTAAGGGTAAATGACATCTTTGAGCCTGGCTCAAATTATGAAATACAGACTCTATTCACGAAAAATTAGAAAATCTTGGGTTCTAACTCTAAGGCGTGACGGTAACAAGCACTTGCTTCATCTATTTGCCCTTTTTTGGTCAATACTTCCCCTAAATTATAGTGGAACCATGAGAAATCTGACTTAAGTTCTATGGCGCGGCGGTAACAAGCGATCGCTCCTTCCACATCTCCTTGATGTCGCAGCATATCCCCTAAATTGTTGTGGATATACGGATCGTCAGGTTTTAACTCGATCGCCCGACGGTAACAGTTCATCGCTTCCTCCCGCTGACCTTTTGCACTCAAAGCATCGCCTAACAATTGGTAAGGTTTATACTCATTTGGTTGAACCTCAATAGCGCGACGGTAACAAGCCATCGCCCGCTCCATATCATTCTTTTGCGCGAAAAGCAACCCCAACTGCAAGTGCGCCTCACCGCATTCGGGATTTACCTGCAACGCCATCTGATAAAAGACGATCGCCCCATCCGACCAATTCTTCCGCACCAAAGCATTAGCCAACTCAACATAAAGGTCTGCATCATTCGGCGCAATCTCCAGCGCCTTGTGATACAACTGCACGTCATCACGATTCTCCTGAATCGCCCGCCGGTACAAACGCATCGCCTCCTTCAAATCCCACTGCGATCGCATCCTCAAAGCATCCGCCAACTTTTGCGAAAGCCACGGCAAATCCGGCTGAATTTCCGCAGCGCGGCGGTAAGCCGCGATCGACTCATCCCACCGTTCCAGCTTCTCAAAAGCCGTTGCCATGTTGTAATAAGTCCACGGAAAATCAGGATTTAACTCGGCCGCGCGCCGGTAAACATCGAGCGCTTCCTCCCACCTTTCCATTTCTAGCAGCACGTCGCCCAATTTGCTCTGCGACCAGAAGAAATTCGGATTCACTTCGTTAGCACGCCGGTACGCAACAACCGCCTCATCCCACCGTTCCAAATTCACCAGCGCTTCTGCTAAATTGTTGTGCGCCCAAAAATGGTCGGGATTGAGTTCGATCGACCTTTGGTAAGCCGAAATTGCCTCATCCCACCTTCCCAGCTTAATCAGCGCGTCTGCTAAATAGTTGTGCGACCAACTGAAATCAGGATTTAACTCTGTTGCTTTGCGGTAAGACTCTACAGCTTCTTCCCACCGTTCCAACTTCAGCAGCACATCTGCTAAATTGTTGTGAGACCAGCTAAAATCTGGATTTAATTCGATCGCCTTGCGGTAAGCATTTACAGATTCCTCCCACCTTTCCAACTTAACCAGCGACTCAGCTAAATTGTTGTGCGACCAAGAAAGATCGGGATTGTTTCTAATAGCATTAGTGTAAGCATCTACCGCCGCTTCCCACTGTTCTTGACCCTTAAGAATTTCGCCCAATTCGTGATAAGCTGCGCCAGCATTTGGGTTCAACTCAACCGCGCGTCGGTAACACTCAATTCCCTTATCTACCTTACCTTGATCGATCAAAGTTTTGGCTAAATTCTCGTGTTCCTCAGCCGTGCCCGACTTGGGGTCGATCGCAAATGCTCGATACCAAGCCTCAGCCGCCTCTTCCGACTTGCCTAACTGAGTTAACAGTTTCGCAAAATTGCGGAAAGCACCGGCAAAATCCGGTTTCAGGGCGATCGCCTTTTCGTAAGCAGAAACCGCTTGCTGCCACTGTTCTTGCTGCGCGCAAATGCTGCCGTAATTAGCATAAGCTTCGGCAAAATTTGGGTTAATTTCTATTGCTTTGACATAGCAACTTTTAGCTTCATCAATTTTTCCGCCAGCTTGTAGGGCGTTGCCCAGCATTTTGTAAAGCGGCGCTTCCGGCTTAATTTGCAGTGCCTTCTTGCAAGCTGCGATCGCCTGTTCCAATTTACCCTGAGCAAAATAGCCTTCTGCCAGTATTTTGTATGCTTCTGGATCTTCTATATTAATTGTAGAATTAACTGGCTGCTGCTGCACTGCCTGCTGCACTGCCTGCTGCACTGGCTGCTTAATTGCGGTTGCTGCGGGCTGCTGCTTGACTGCACCGTTTTTCGCAGTTGCACCCGCCAAAGTTTGCTGTCCCTCGCTGCCGTTTCTCGCATTAGCTGCGTTCAGTTCAATAGCTTTGCGATAATATGCTGTCGCTTCCTCTAACTTGCCTTGTTTTTTTAGCGCTTCGCCCAAATTTTGGTAAGCAGTAGCCACATTAGGATTTAATTTTATGGCGCGATCGTAACAGGCGATCGCTTCGGGGAATTTTTCCTGCCGAAAAAAAGCGTCGCCCATATTCAAGTGTTCCCCAGGGGCTACTTTTTCCGGTTCCAAACTAAATGCTTGATACCAGCACTGCTGGGCTTCTTCCGGTTTGCTAATTTGTCCGAATACTTTTGCTAAATTCCGGTACACTCCTGCGAAATTCGGCTTAATCGCGATCGCCTTTTGATAAAATCCGATCGCTTCTTGCCATTTTTGCTGCTGCGCGCCCAGGCTGCCCAAATTCGCGTATACTTCCGCAAAACTCGGTTCTATTTCAATCGCTTTTGCGTACCAGTGCCGCGCCTCTTCCATCCTGCCTTGAGCTTGCAGCGCGTTGCCCAAAGTCTTGTAAGCTGGTGCAAAATTGGGGTGAATCTTCAAAGCTTGCTCGCAGGATGCGATCGCTTCTTCTATTTTTCCTTGGGATAAGTATGTTTCTCCCTGTTGGTTAAATTGAACCGCTGTTGATTCTGTATTCACTGTTGATGGCATATGGGCGGCGGCTCCAGAGGCAGGAATTAAATATGGTAGTCAAAACGTTTCACAATTATACTCGCGTTTGACACTAACAGTAGCGGGCTTGTTCCCCTAATTCTTAATTTTTTTGATTCCCGCTGCTGGCGAGGAACCGGGATTCTCGGCTGATTTTTTGATTTTACGGCTACATATGTAAGAATCAGTAAGGTTTCTGGCTGATTGGCGCGCCAGTGGCGACTTTTGTAGCTCCTGGCGATCGCCCGTTTTGTAAAGCAAAGTAAACACGGCCGGTTCTTGCTTGTGGGAGGCTTTCTTGTGGACTGAGCAAGGGAGATTGCACCCTTTTGTATAGGCTTTTTACCACCGGGCTAAAACCAACGGCCCACAAGAAACTAATTCACTCTTTGTGGAACAGGCATCTTGCCTGTTTTTGAGAAGGGTGCAAGATGTGCGATGGAGCCCAAATTAGAATAGCCTTTTTAGCAAAAAACGATCGCCCTTTTGCGAGAAAGCGATCGCCCTTTTTTTTCAACCATTAGTTAGTTAACAACTATTAGCAATTACTAATTAAGCTGCTGCGGCTGCGTCTTCTTCTGCGTCTTCGGCTTCAGAACCTGCTTGAATTCCCAGCACGGTAACAACCACCTGATCTGGTTCGCCGAGAGCTACCACTCCCTCAGGCAAAACTAATTCGTTAATGTGCAGCGCATCCCCAACCTTTAAATTAGAAATATCTACTTCTATGGATTCAGGAATGCTGTCAGGTTTGCACTTAACTGCCAGTTGCGTCAGCACGGTATCCAAGATGCCGCCTTCTAACTTGACGCCGACAGCTTCGCCAACAAAATTCAGCGAAACTTCAACTTCCAGACTGTCTTGAGTTGCCACGGAGAAAAAGCTCAGGTGGTAAGGATAGCCCTTCCAAGGATGAACTTGAACTTCACGCAGCAAGGTTTTTCCGCTCCAAGAGAGGTCGGGAATGCTGAGGTCAATTAGGGTATTGTTGACTACGTGCTTTTTGAGCAGGTGTTCAACTGTTTTGGCTTTGATGGTAAGGGAAATGGATTCAGATCCTTTGTGCCCGTAGAGGACGGCGGGAATCAATCCAGAGCGGCGGAGGGCGTTAGGTTTGCTGCCTTCTGCCCGCTTTTGACATTCTACTGCGAGTTCCATTTTATTACGTTCTGCTGATTGTTTTCACATTTTATCAAATTTATGCTACAGCGATCGAAGTTAATTAAATTCGCTGAATATTTGATAATAATTGGGAATTGGGAATTGAGAATTTGGCTATTCTCCGAATCTCTGCCTCTTCAACTCTCCCAATCTCCCCATCAATTTTTCCCAATCTAAAATTTCAAACCTAAAATGGTTTGGCGGGATGGCCGTCTGCAGAAAGCAAAGCGCGTTTCGGGCCGTGAATCGGGTCTTCTACAATAATAGTTTGGTCGCGGCTCGCACCGAGAGAAACAATTGCGATCGGCACTTCCATCAAGTCTGCCAAAAACTTTAGATAATCCAATGCTTGCGGCGGTAAATCTTCCAAATTCCGGCACTCTTCCGTAGACTGTTTCCAACCGGGAAGGGTTTCGTAAATAGGTTTGCACCGAGCAAATATCCGGGAACTTTTGGGGAAATCAACACATTTTTCGCCGTCAATTTCGTAAGCAACGCAAACTTTTATTTCTTCTAATTCATCCAAAACATCTAGTTTGGTAATTGCCAGACAGTCAAGGCCGTTGATGCGGACTGCGTAGCGGCCGATTACTGCGTCGAACCAACCGCAGCGGCGTTTCCTGCCCGTTGTCGTGCCGAATTCTGCACCTCTCTCGCCCAAAACTGCTCCTATTCCATCTACCATTTCGGTAGGGAAGGGGCCTTCTCCGACGCGGGTTGTATAAGCTTTTGCTACGCCAATTACGCGATCGATCGCTGTAGGGCCGACTCCGGTTCCCACACAAGCGCCGCCTGCGATGGGATTGCTCGAAGTAACGTAAGGATAAGTACCGTGATCTAAGTCTAATAAAGTGCCTTGCGCGCCTTCAAACAGAATATTTTTCCGCTTGTGAAGTCCCTCATAAATTTTGAGCGAACTATCTACTACGTGGGGTCGCAAACGTTCCGCATAAACTCGATATTCATCAATTACCTCTTGCGGATTTAAAGGCGGCAAATTGTAGAGTTTTTCGAGAAGGACATTTTTACAATTAATCGTCCATTCCAATTGTTCTTGCAATCCTTCCAAGTCCATTAAATCGAGCATCCGAATGCCGGTACGTTCCGACTTGTCGGCGTAAGTAGGGCCGATGCCGCGTCCCGTCGTCCCGATTTTATAATTTCCCCGCTGCGTTTCCGATGCTACATCAATTAATCGATGATAGGGCATCGTTACGTGAGCCGTCTCCGAAATCATCAGCGAGGCTGTCGAAATATTCAGGGCCTCTAGCTGGTCTAACTCTGCAATTAAAACTTTAGGGTCGATGACCGTACCGCAGCCGATGATACACTCTTTATCAGGGTAGAGAATCCCAGACGGAATTAAATGCAGCTTGAAAGTCTGACCGTTTACTACCACGGTGTGACCGGCGTTGACGCCCCCTTGGTAGCGGACAACGATATCTGCGGATTTGCTGAGCAAATCGGTAATTTTGCCTTTTCCTTCATCGCCCCACTGGGCGCCGATCACAACTACGTTAGCCAAGGGTTTCTCGCGTTCAGTTCAGGTTGACACAAACTCTGATTATGTACTAACGTGTCCCGGATGTCAAATAAATTTTTGTTACAATTGAAAGACTTGAGACTGTATTGCTCTCATCAGCCCACTTCCAGCACGATCGGGGGACTTGGGAAGGGAGAGCCAGGGGGAGAATGGGAGAGGGGAGAATGAGAGAGGATTTGATGAGTTTTTATGGAAATCCAATGTGCAGCTTAAATGTGGAAAAGTTTACCTGCTGGAGGTTGTTGGCTGGTATGTGGGAAAACCCGGTTTCTGACCACTGATGCGTATAGGACTAAATTACAAATTCTTCAATCCTTCAATTCTTCAATCCTTCAATTCTTTCAATCTAAAATCTAAAATCTAAAATCTAAAATCGCATGACTTTACACGCTGAGTTGCACCGCCATCTGGGTGGTTCTGTCGTTCCTAGGGTGCTGTGGCGGTATTTCGATCGCCACAATGCTGAGATGGTTAATCGATTTAAAAAATACTCGGAGTTTGAGGAGTTTTACACTCGTCCGCGCAATACTCTCAATGAGTATTTGGAACTGCACACGCTGGTAGAAAGCGTTCAAACTGTTGAGACTTTGCCTTATTTCATCTATCGGTTGATGCGGGGCGCTTACGTGTTTGAAAATCTGGCTTATTTGGAGTTGCGCTATACGCCTTATTTGCGGACTCCAGAACATTTGAATCAGTCAGAACGCATTGATTTGATGGCAGAAATTGTACAAGTTGTGGGCAAGGCAAGTCAAATTAGCGATTGTCCGATTGTTACTAGCCAAATTTTGTGTATGCACTCGCGTTTACCCTATGAGGTGAATCGGGCGATCGTAGATTTGGCGGCCGGGATGGGAGAATATGTTTGCGCGATCGATATAGCTGGCGGCGATGATTGTATTGGCGATCGTTTGGAGGAGTTTGTGGGATTGTACCAGTACGCGAGGTCGATCGGCATCAAAACTACCGGCCACCTCTACGAAACTACCTCTGGCTGTTATCCCGAACTTTTGCCCTATCTGATGCGTATCGGCCACGGGATTCAAATTCCGTTAAAATATCCCGAACTGCTGCCAGAAGTCGCGCGCAGGGGTCAATGCTTGGAAGTTTGCCCGACTACCTATCTCAAAACGGGCACGTTGCAAGATATGCGCGAATTGAAGGTTGTGTTCGATCGGTGTTTTGAAGCCGGTGTGGATATTGCCATTTGCACTGACAACGCGGGATTGCACAACGTGCGGTTGCCTTTCGAGTACGAGAATTTGTTAACTTTGGATATCATTGATTTTCGGCAGTTGCAAGCGTGTCAAGAGGCCGCTTTCCGCCATGCTTTCGCGTGGCCCTACGACGAAAGGCCTGTGAAAATGCTGACCGGTTTGTTGCAGCATGAGTCTGTCGGTGCGATCGTGAATTAGCTATAGCCTTTCTCAAAAAGATGAGGTATGACTGACAGCTTACATAACCACCCAGACGTATAGGGCCGGGGCCCAACAACGTACCTCATCTTTCTGAAAACCGCTATATGTAAGCTTCTCTCAATGGTTCGTAGTGAGGACTTTAGTTTTTCTTCATAGAGAGGACTTGCCTTCCTTACTACGAACCGACTAATTTTTCAATCAAAAACGGGTGGCCACAAATCAGAAATTGGCAATTCCCAGCCAGGGAAAAACTCTGGAATTGTCAATATGTCTCCATCTCTGAGAACTTCCGGCTCGGCTGCGGTACGATATACTGTGAGAGTTAATCTGTCCGGGTCAATCAATATTCCCACTTCCGTTCCAAGACTCAAAAATGATTGTATTTTTTCGTTGATAGGTTTGATGCGATCGGTTTTAGATTTAATTTCCACCATCAAGTCAGGAACCAATTCTACAAAATCCCGCCGACTCCGCTTCAGCTTTTCTGCTTTGACAAAAGATACATCTGGTGCGCGCAAGTCACTATTTGGTAAAATAAAGCCAGCGCTGGAACCCGTTAATCGACCCAGCTTGCGTGGCAGTACCCAAATACCCAAAAGAATAATTAACCTAGAACCAATTTCATCGGAGGTGTAATCGCATGGGCCCATTGCAATGATATTCCCCTCTATTAACTCTAGTCGCCATTCAGGATGTTCGGCTTGTACTTTTTCTAAGTCTTTGACAGTTAGTGACATGATCGAGTCTCCGTCTAATACCTAAGTCTATCATAAACAAAGCTTTAATTAAAAGAGCCAAGAGATATTTGTAAAATTATAATAAGCGTCTGGCGATCGGCAATCCGTAGCAAGTTATAGTTTGAAGGCAGAATCATCAATATAAAAAGATAAAAAAACGATGACAAATATGGACGCTTACTGGATGCCCTTCACTGCCAACCGACAGTTTAAAGCGAATCCGCGAATATTGGTTTCGGCAAAAGATATGCACTTTACAAGCCATGATAACCGCTCAATTTTAGATGGTACTGCGGGGCTGTGGTGCGTCAATGCAGGGCACGCCCGCGAGACAATTGCCGAAGCAGTTAAACAGCAGGTTTTGCGTTTGGATTACTCTCCGGCTTTTCAGATGGGACATCCGGGTGCTTTTGAATTAGCGGAACGTTTGGTAAAGATGATTCCGGGCAATTTCGATCGCGTTTTCTTTACTAATTCGGGTTCGGAATCTGTAGAAACTGCTTTGAAAATTGCGATTGCTTATCACCGGGTAAAAGGTGAAGGAACTCGCCAAAGATTAATCGGGAGGGAACGCGGTTATCACGGCGTTGGTTTTGGAGGAATTTCTGTCGGCGGTATCGGTACAAACCGCAAGTTTTTTGGCAGTTTGCTCACGGGAGTAGATCATTTGCCTCACACTCACAATCTCGAACACAATGCTTTCAGCCGCAAACAACCGGAATGGGGAGCGCATTTGGCGGATGAATTGGAGCGGATTGTCGCTTTGCACGATGCGTCGAATATTGCAGCAGTAATTGTGGAACCAGTGGCTGGTTCTACGGGGGTTTTGATTCCGCCGAAAGGTTATTTGGAGAGACTGCGGGCGATTTGCGACAAATACGGAATTCTGCTGATTTTTGATGAGGTAATTACCGGATTCGGGCGGCTAGGCTCTAGTTTTGCAACGGAATATTTTGGGGTGGTTCCCGATATTGTGACGGCGGCAAAAGGGATAACTAACGGTACGGTGCCGATGGGGGCGGTGTTTGTGAAACAAGGCATTTATGATGCTTTTATGAATGCTCCTGAAAATGCGATCGAGCTTTTTCACGGTTATACTTATTCTGGTCATCCTCTGGCTTGTGCGGCTGCATTGGCGACGCTGGATATTTATGAGGAAGAAAGGTTATTTGAACGAGCCGATAAGATGGCTGGTTACTGGGAAGATGCGGTGCATTCTTTGAAGGGAGTGCGGCACGTAATTGATGTCCGCAATCTGGGACTGGTGGCGGGTATTGAGTTGGAATCTATTGCTGGAAAGCCTGGTAAACGGGCTTTTGATTGTTTCTTGCAGTGCTATGAAAAAGGGTTGCTAATTCGGACGACGGGTGATATTATTGCTTTGTCGCCACCGCTGATTATAGAGAAGGAACATATCGATCGCCTTGTGGAAATTTTGACAGGGGTTTTGCAGGAGATGGAGTAGGATTTAACGAACCGCGAAGGCGCGAAGGAAGAGAAAGAAGAAGATGTTTTCAGGTAAAAACTCTACTTAGAAATGACATCAAATTCGTTGGTATCAGAATTATTGATTTCTCTCTTTTCTTCCTCTGCGGTCTCTGCGGTCTCTGCGGTTTAATCATTCCGAAAAAACCGTAAACGCTATGATAAATACCTCTCTCTTTCCTTGCTTCGTGCTCTTCGCATCTTCGCGGTTTATTCCAATATGTTATAATGATTAACAACTAACGACGAATGACTAATAACTATGGTACTGTTAACTGCAAAAATCTCTGCTAACGAGTTAGCAAATTTGGCTGTAGATTTGATTCGGAAAACAGGTTGCGAGTACGGTGATGTACGTTTTTGCAGTTACCGAAGGCAGAATCTTTACGCGCGCGATCGATCTTTAAGTCAACTGTCAGATAATGTAAGTTCCGGTTTTGGCGTGCGAGTGCTTCTAGACGGCGCTTGGGGGTTTGCCGCCAGTCACAGCAAAACACCCGCAGAGGTTGCAAGAATAGTCGCTTTAGCTGTAGAAATCGCTAAAGGCAGCCGCTTAACTCAGAAGGAACCGGTGCGGTTAGTACCAGTCGAAAAATATGTCGATACCTATGTAACTCCCATCGCCATTGACCCTTTTTCTGTACCAGTTGCTGACAAAGCTGAACTGCTGCTGACTATCAACGAGAAGCTGCTAGCACACGGCGCACAAGGCATCAAAAAAGCTGATTCTTTTTTGCAGTCAAGCCGCGAAGACAAGGTTTTTGCTTCCACAGAAGGCTCGCTAATCGAACAAACAATCTACCGCAGCTATCCGGGTTTTGACTGTACGGCAATTGCGGGCGGCGATGCCCAAAGTCGCAGTTACGATCGCCCGCCGCTAAATATCGGTTACGAACATATTAATCCCGATGATTTGTTGAGTCAAGTCGAAAGAGTTGCGGCTGAAGCTATTGAGAAAGTCCGTGCTCCCAAAATCCCGGCTGGTATTTGCAAATCCCTGATTCTCAAACCGACAAATTTGTTCTTAACTATTCACGAATCTGTAGGACATCCAACTGAATTAGACCGGGTTTACGGCTACGAATCTAATTTTGCTGGCACGAGCTTTGCTACTACTGATAAGTTAAATAAACTGCAATATGCTGCACCTTGGGTGAATTTTAAGTGCGATCGCACTCAACCAGGTGGCCGCGGTACAATGGGTTACGATGATGAGGGCGTAAAATCACAAGAGTGGTACGTTGTCAAGGATGGAATTTTAGTTGATTATCTCACTGACAGAGAGACAGCTTATCGCCTCGGACGCGGTAGCAGCAACGGTTCTGCTTGCGCTGACAGTTGGTCGAGCGTGCCGATGGTGAGAATTCCCAATTTGGGATTGGAGCCGGGCCCGGATGGTGGCAGCCATACTGCTACTTTGGCAGAGATGATTGCGGATACGGAAGACGGGATTTTAATCGACGGTATGGGTAGTTATTCGATCGACCAGCAGCGGCGCAATTTTCAATTCGGTGGCGATGCTTTTTGGAAGGTGGAAAAAGGTAAAGTTGTCGGTATGTTGAAGGATGTAACTTATCAGGCGATGACTACTGATTTCTGGAATCAAATAGATGCGATCGGGCCGGCTTCGGAGCTGGTTCAGTGCGGTACTCATATATGCGGAAAAGGCGAGCCTATGCAGGTTGCTCAAATGACTCACGCTTGTGTGCCGGTGCGAGTGAGGGATATTCAAATTGGGTAATAGGGCATGGGGCATAGGGCATCGGTTCTTAGTTATTAGTTAATTGTTAACCATGCCCAATTCGCAATGCCCAATTCGCAATGCCCAATTCGCAATGCCCAATTCGCAATGTCTAATTACCAATCATGATTGTAACAACATCGCCCGCAAGTTTAAGTGAAGACCAAGCCTTATCTGTAGTAGAAAAAGCAGTCAAACTATCCAAAGCAGAGGAAGTATTTGTCAGTCTTTATACTGGTGAAGAATCTCTTTCCCGATTCTCGGAAAATCAAATCAGCCAAAATATCAGCAAAACTGTATTTAACCTGAGCATTACTAGCTATTTTGGCAAGAAAAGCGCCTCTGCTGCTGTTACAGAATTTGATGAAGATGCGATCGCCTCTGCAGTCAAGCGATCGGAAGAATTGGCCCGAATTGCGCCGGCAGACCCCGAATGGATGCCGCTGCTGCCACCTCAAACCTACGATTTGCGATCGCCCGCATTCGACTCCGCAACGGCAACTGTATCGCCTCTAGCACGGGCCAAAATGGTGCAGCAAGCTTGCGCCATTGCTTCCCAGGGGGGCGCTCACGGTTCGGGCACTTTGAGCGCTGATGCGTCGCTGTACGCGATCGCCTCGTCAACCGGACTCCGCGCCTGCAACCAGTCTACAGAGGCGGATTTCAGCTTTACGGCTCGCATTGACAACGGTTCTAGTTGGGCTCAGAGCACTGCTTGGAGTATCAACGAATTGCCGATCGCCGAATTAGCAGAACAAGTGCTCGATCGGGCGAAATCCTCCCGCAACCCGCGCCCCATCACTCCCGGCGTTTATCCGGTAATCCTTGACGGTGCTGCTTTTGCGGGCTTGCTACCGTGGGTGATTTGGAGCTTGGATGCGAGGGCGGCGGATGAGGGGCGATCGTTTATGTCGATCGCGGATGCAGAGGGAAAACCCGCTGGAAACCGCGCGGGGGAACAACTTTTTAGCCCGTTAGTGCAAGTGCAGCGCGATCCGGCTCATCCTTTGCTGCGATCGAATACTTTTTTCGGCGACGGATTGAGTAATAACTATTTGGAAATCATCAAAGATGGCGTGCCTCAAAGTTTGTCTTATTCCCGCTACTGGGCCGCACAAAAAGGCAAAGAGGCAAAAGGTGTTTATTACCCGATCGTGATGACAGGTTCCGACCAAAGTTTAGCAGATTTAGTTGCTCAAACCGAGCGAGGAATTTTCGTCAGTCGAGCTTGGTATGTGCGCTACGTTAATCCGAAAACATTGGAAGTAACGGGAATGACTCGCGACGGTACTTTTTGGATTGAGGATGGCAAAATTGCTTACCCGATTAAAAACCTGCGTTTCAATCAAGTTTTACCTGATATGTTGCGCGATGTGGATGCAGTTAGTGCGGTGAAGCGTTACGGCGGTAGTGTCGTGCCCGGAGTGCGTGTGAAAGCTTTTAATTTCACCAGTATTACTGACAGTTTGTGACTCACACATTTTTAACAATCTGTAGATACTGTCTTGACCTGTCAAGGGGTAGCAGTCAAATAATTAGGATCGAAAGGCTTTTGGGACTTTAAAAT
>NZ_JAUBQM010000166.1:0-4287 GCF_036701245.1 Microcoleus sp. Pol14D4 | reverse complement strand
TGTAATTAACTCATAATTTTGCCGGAAATATCATTATACTATGTATTTCTGTAATTAATTCTGTCTGACTACTTATCGAAGCTGCGGGCAAGTGCGGGGTGCCAGTAATTGCTTTTCGGTGCGGAGGTTTCGATGATGCTTCGCTGGCAAATGCTGCGGCAATTTACGATCACCCTGCTGATTTGTTGGCGCATTATGACGACTCTATTTTAGGGAAAAAGGAGTTGGTAGCGCGTTGAAGTAATACGGGCGATCGCGGGTGGATTGGCAGTATTAAGCGCGATCGCTCAGAATCCACTCTACCTGATGGGCTTCTGTGCGATCGGGAATATCCAGTCGCGCAGCTAATTTGCGAATGACTGCTTCCGGTACTGTTGCTGTGCGCGATCGATTCCGCCGCAATATTTCTTCGAGAGGTACTTCTAGATAAACAATGCGAATTCGCGCTTGATAAGCAGCAAAAAAATTAATTAATTGCTGCCGCATTTGTTTAGTGGTATTCGTGGCGTTCCACACAAAAGAACGCCCGTCATTCATGTATTCGCGCGCTCTTTGTTTGGCGGCTGTCACCACATTTCCAGGGGTTTCGTCTGGAGGGACATTCATCTCTTTTCGCAGTGCATCCAGCGAGATTACTGGCAAATCTGGGAGATTTTTCCGAATCCAATAATCTTTACCGCTTCCTGGCAAGCCAGACATCAAAATTACTTCGCATTTAGTGTCGTCAAATGCTTCGTAATCCGGGTTTCCGTTCTCTTTGCGGAAGTAGATAAATCGGCTGTGTGCTGAGGGGAATTGTCGGGGAGAATCCAAGCAATTATTTTCTTGACAAAACTCCCGAAATAGTTGTATTTTATCGAGCAATTCTTGTTTGTCGGCGCAGTGGCGGCCGCGCACGTCTGCTTCGGCTAAAAGTGCGAGGAAATCGCAGCGGACAACTTGACTAACTTTAATTACAGACTGCTGCGGGTTGGGTTTGTCGATCAGCCAGATGGGTAAACTGCCGAATTGGACGATCGCCACAACTGTTTCGCGAATCTCAAACTGCACTGGCGGCTCGAATTGAGATAAAATTTGTCTGACCATTCTCGCACCTTGGCGGGCGTGACCTTTTGAGCTAATTCTGCCGTCGGCTTCTATTTTTGTAAAGGCTGGTTTGGCGACATCGTGCAGCAAAGCGGCGGCAAAAAGCATCGATCGTTCTTTTTCGGGAAGTTGCCGCCAATTTGGGGATGAGATTAATGCTTCGCAGACCATTTTTGTATGAATTAAAACGTCTCCTTCGGCGTGATAAATTGGGTCTTGCTGACATCCTTTTAAGTTTTGAATCCAATCGAAATGATTTTGAATACCGTCCCAATCCAGGAACCAATCGGGCGGTTCTGGACAAAAGGGAAAAGTCAAAGTTGGCGAGGGCGATAACAGTGTATTCATAAATTCACCTGCTGGTTAACTAAAATTAAATAAATCTGCGCCGGGACGCAGAATATTGGGTACAATTGGGCGGTTTAACCAATGTCCTTCAGCATTTTTAATAGCCGTCAAAAAGCTGGCACGCACGTATTTGTAACGCGCCTTTACTATGCCATCTTCTTCGATTTTAAGGTACAGCCCCTCCATGCGATCGCTCTTGTCAGTTTCTTTCAAACACCGTTCTTCATCTAATCCCAATTCCCGACAGTACAAACGCAAGCGTTCCAAATGTCCGGGTTGAAGAAAATTAGATTTTTCCATAAACTGCATCATTTGCTTGGGAGATTTCAGCACTCCCGAAAACAGCACGGGTACGGACACTAACGGCAGTCCGCTTAACAAATTGCGGCGGGATTCTGTACTCAAAAATTGATTAGTTTCTAAGTCGAGCACGTCGTATTCCATGAAATAGTGCGGCAAAAAATCATAAAAGACAGTGTGTTTGGCATAAAGCCATTCACCGTAAAGAATATAGCGATTTCCCAGGACTTCTCCCAGCGCCCCGCTGAGACTGAAAGCCCACTGTTTGAATAAGTTAAAATGTTTTTCCCTCGGCCCGCCGGTGAGATAGTGACCGCGACTTTGCAGCAGCATTTGCCCGTCTGGTGCGAAGCTGATGCCTGTATTAGCGCCGTCTACCTTTTCTTCTATAATTAGAGGGCGATCGATCAGGGCGCTAAATGGCACGCTGTCGAGGTCTTCATCGCCTGGTTGGAAACGCGAACCTTCGATGTGATAAGTTCTAGGATATTTAACAATTTTGAGCATCAGCCCATCCATTTTATATTTGAGATTTTCGAGGCAACCCCATCCATTTTAGATGGTAATTTTAGATTTTAGACTTGAGAGGCGACGGAATCTATTTAACCATTATAATGGAATAAGCACAAAGGAGCGTGTAAGTTGAAAACTCAAAATTTCCAGAGCATATCATCAGCAATCGCTGGGATTATATTAGTAGGCGCGCTACTCATCGCGTTAAACTCTTTTGTCGTCATCAATCCAGGCGAAGCAGGGGTAGTCAGCGTTTTAGGAAAAGCCAGAGATGGAGCATTGTTAGAGGGGTTTCACCTCAGACCCCCGCTAATATCCAAGGTAGATGTGTACGATGTAACAGTGCAAAAATTTGAAGTTCCCGCCCAGAGTGCTACTAAAGATCTTCAGGATTTAAATGCTAGTTTTGCGATCAACTTTCGCCTCGATCCTGAGAGAATAGTTGATGTCCGAAGGACTCAAGGAACTTTGGAGAATATAGTCTCAAAAATTATTGCTCCTCAGACGCAAGAAGCATTTAAAACAGCGGCTGCACTGAGAACCGCCGAACAATCTATTACTCAAAGAAGTGAACTGAAGAGAGACTTTGATACTGCGCTGAAGGAAAGGCTATCAAAGTATGATGTAATCGTACTCGATACGAGCGTTGTTAACATCCGATTCTCCGCAGATTTTGCGAAAGCGGTTGAGGAGAAACAGGTTGCTGAACAGCGAGCGCAAAGGGCTGTTTATGTGGCTCAGGAAGCTGAACAACAGGCTCAAGCTGACATTAACCGCGCTCAAGGTAGGGCAGAAGCTCAAAGGCTGTTGGCTGAAACTTTGAAGGCTCAAGGCGGCAATTTAGTTCTGCAAAAAGAGGCAATCGAAGCTTGGAGAAGCGGCGGGGCTCAGATGCCAAAAGTGCTGGTTATGGGCGCAGGTTCGAGTCGGGTTCCTTTCATTTTTAATATGAGCGATATTCAGGAAGAACCCGATCGCCCGCAAGTGACCAACAATTAAAATATGACAGAGGGTAACAAACTCGGTGTCTCCGAAAATATTGGCTTTGCCAACCAGAAATCTCGCAATAAACCGGGTTTCCTCAGAAAGCACACATAAGTCCTATGAGAGTTGCGGGAATATGCTACACTTCTGAAAGCCACAATATAACGACAGTTTGAAACCTGTCGTTATAAAAGCGAAGTCCGCAATTAAAACGCAGGCAACACAATCATTTTAGGAAGCCAGGAGAAATCATGACCCGCGCTATTATGGAAACCGACAAAGGCACAATCAATTTGGAATTGTTCGATGCGGATGCGCCTAACACAGTGAAAAATTTTGTTGACTTGGCGGAAAAAGGTTTTTACGATGGATTATCCTTTCACCGAGTAATTCCTAACTTTATGATTCAAGGTGGCTGTCCAAAAGGCAATGGAACGGGCGGCCCCGGCTACAAAATCAAGTGCGAAATCAACTCCAACAAACATTTGGCAGGAACTTTATCGATGGCTCACGCCGGCCGCGATACGGGTGGCAGCCAATTCTTTATTTGCCATTCTCCCCAGTCTCATCTAGATGGAGTTCACACAACTTTTGGCAAAACTGAGGATATGTCTGTCGTCAATGCTATCCGCCAAGGTGACAAGATTATTTCCCTCAAAATTGAGCATTAATTTCCAGTAATTAGTTGTGTTTGCAATAAGGAATAAAGTCCTTATTGCAAACACAACTTGTGAAAGTTAAGAGTTTTAAAATCTACAATTTATGACCAATAATTTCTTGATGGTACCCGCCACGTGATTTATCCGTGGAATCAATCCAAAATCCAAAATCCTTGCATCCTCAAGCCCCCGGATTTATCCGTGGTGTCAATCTAAAATCTAAAATCTAAAATCTAAAATCGAATGACTGTTATCAATGATTCTGCTGTGGTGACTGAGTTAACTGAACTATATTTAAAATACGAAAAAGCTCTTTGTACGCTGGGGGGGTGACAAAAAGGTCTACGAGATAGACTGTATAAGGGTTGCGGCCCGCATACCTTGTTGATAAAAGCGG
>NZ_JAUBQM010000165.1:0-4367 GCF_036701245.1 Microcoleus sp. Pol14D4 | reverse complement strand
AACCCAATAATTCAAAGTTTTACCTAAACTTGAGCAAACTCTTAAGCATAACACATATTTTTTTTGCAAGAGGTCTAATAGGCTCTATTGTTTAATCTCTCATCTCCTAATTCACAAGTGGCAAAATTTTTCTCCCACCAGCTCAACATTTTTCGCCTGCCTTTACTTGATTTTAACCACATTATATCACCATCTACCCCTTTTGCCTAGAATGACCTCCTACTCTACCTTTCAGAGATGCCGTGAAAAGTAAGGCGGGCGCACAAGCCGTGATGGCTAGTTTGTGGAGTGTTGATGATTCCGCTACTAAAGATTTGATGGTTAAATTTTACTGGAGTTTAGACTAAAAAACTATCGCATCTAAAAGTAGCTGCCTTTGAATATCCGGCAAGCTGTTACTCAAAAATTCAAAATGTAGAAGATTAAATAGCTAATCTTGAAGATTTTTTGCGTCGAGAAACCCGTTTTTTCACAGTGGGATAGCACGGTGCCTTAGTACGTACCTTTCCTATTTCCCAACCAGGGGATTTTCCCCTCTGTTTTGGCAGTTTGGTAGGAGTACCAATGTCAACTAAAACTGACAACATTGATTGGGCAACACGTCCAGGAGTTAAATCGATCTTAGCAGATTGCCAAGGGAGTCGATTTTCGAGAACTAAATCCCTAGCCAGCCAGAGTTGCCAACTCATCAATGGCATTAAATCGCTCCAGCGCTCTGATTGTTCGGGAGTTCTCAAGTTAGGCAATGTCCAATGTAGTCGTTGCTTAGCAAACCTATACCAATGATCCACCCCAAAGCGTCGTAAATACTTAAACCAGACTGTTTCGCTTGGGTAGAGTTCGTTCTCCCACCCAAGCCAACCACAAAGGTGGAAACGGCTGACCGTTTGACATGGGATTCATTCTTTCGACGAGGATTAAACCCACATTCCGCAGGTCTTTAAATAGCATTGATGGTGATAAATTTTAAAAATTCAAGCCTGAAGTAATTGCCCCGTAATCACTTCAGGCTTTTTTGAGTTACAATGAACGAATGAGGAGCCAAGAGGAAAAAACCATGAATGAGCATCAAGAAGCCATAAAAGTCCTAAATTTAGACCATCTAGGAATAGTAGCAGGCATAATAGACGAGATGGAATTAGTAGAAGAAGTCAATAAAATAGTAGGAATAACAACTCAAGAAATTCTCAGCCCAGGACAAGTCATGAAAGCAATGATTTTGAATGGACTAGGATTTTTAAGCGCCCCATTATACATATTCGATGAATTTTTCGTAGGCAAAGCAACATCACATCTAATCGGAAAGGGAATACTACCCGAACATCGGCTCTCCTGAGTTTATGGTGTAAAATGTACCTACTAATACATTTACCGTTATGAGCTTCCATCTAGACTATCTATTAGCCTTGCCTGGAGTCAGGGTTGAAACTTGTACTCAAGTTGAGGGAAAAATTTTCTTGGGACTGAGCATTTTATCAGAAGGAATTGTTTGTCATCATTGTAACAATGATACCGAAAAACTGCATCAAAATCGACCAATTTTAGTCAGAGATTTGCCTGTTTTTGGTCGTCCTGTATATCTAAAAATCCCACAGCGGCAGTTTTACTGTCCTATTTGTCAACGGTATCCCACAGAAAAATTAGAGTTTTTGGACGTGAAAAGACGGCATACTCAACGATACGAACAAAATATTTATGAGCGTGTCAAACAATCGAGTATGGAGCAAATTGGAAGAGAAGAAGGACTGAGTTATGACGAAATAAAAGGAATATTTGAGCAGGTAAACACCATAAAAAAACCGAATTGGCAACGGGTTAAACGAATTGGTCTCGATGAGATAAGTATGCGCTCATGTCAAGGAAATTTTGTGACTGTAGTGAGTGACCTGGGCGAAGGTAATTTAATTGAGATGATTGATTTTCATCGCTGTAAAGAAATCATTGAAGTCCTTATGGGACAACCAATTGAGGTTCGTGAACAAGTTGAGGAAGTGAGTGTTGATATGTGGGGAGGATTCCCTAAAGTTATCAAAAAAGTATTCCCAAACGCCCTAGTTATTATTGATCGTTTTCATGTAATGAAAGTAGTTAATAAAGACTTAAATAAGTTACGTAGAGCAGCCGGAATAACAGATAGGCAAAGTAAATATTTATTATTAAGTAATCGAGTAAATTTGAATCTTCTTCAGATTGATAAATTAGAATTGATACTAAGTAAATCCGAATGTTTGCGAATTGCGTATGAGATGAAAGAAAAATTTAGAGAAATATATGAGACTAATTTGACCGTCAAAGAAGGGCAAAACACAATCAAAAAATGGCTCAATCATGCACAAGTATTTTTTAGAGAATCTGCATCAACAATTGAGAATCATTTTGAGGGTATTTGCAACTACTTTCTTCATCGCACCACAAGTGGAGTCATGGAAGGAATCAACAATCGGATTAAGTTGATAATGCGGCAAGGGTATGGTTTTTCTAATTTTAATAATTTCAATAGTCCGGACAGTTTTTATATGGCCCAATGGCTTATTCTGTAGGACTTCGCAGCCACTGTGGATAATTAAATCAATGTCAGCTCCACCCCTGACTTACATTTAATCCGACTTTTTTACGATCCTTGCCCCGCGTAAGCTTGTAGTATCGTTCCAAAAACTGTCCGGAGTATTGTAATTTTAGGAATCGCGTATTAGCTTACTGGTCTGATTAGATAAACTTATAACCATAAGTTCAGGAGAGCCCGAACATCTAAACGACGATAGATTGGGAAGAGCCCTCGACAAATATTATCAAGTAGGAATCACAAAACTCTTCACAACAATCGCCATGAAAGCCGCCCATAAATTCCAAGTAAAAATGAACAGCATCCATTTAGATGGAAGTTCAATGTACGTACAAGGAGAATATAAAAAGCAAGTTAAAAACAGCGACCAAATAGAAAAAGAACCAGAACCAGAAACATCCGAAATGAAACCAATAGAAATAGTTCACGGATACTCGCGAGATCATCGACCAGACCTGAAACAATTTATCATAGACATGATTGTAACAGGAGACGGAGACATACCACTATATCTAAAAATAGATTCAGGAAACATCGACGACAAAAGCGTATTCGTATCAAGACTAAAAGAATTCAAAAAACAGTGGACATTTGAAGGAATCTGCGTAGCAGACAGCGCATTATACACCAGGGAAAACCTATCAGCAATGACAGGAATCAAATGGATAACAAGAGTCCCATTAAGCATAAAATCAGCCCAAGAGAAAATCGTAGACATCCAAGAAAGCGAATGGCAAGCAAGCTCAAAAAAAGGATATAAGATAGCCGAAAGAGCCAGCGAATATGGAAACATCAAACAAAGATGGTTAGTTATAGAAAGTGACCTCAGAAAACAAGCAAGCATCAAACAAATAGACAAACAAGTAAACAAACAAGAATTAAGCGCCCAAGCCGCACTACGCAAGCTTTCCCGGCAAAAATTTGCCTGTGTTGCCGACGCATAAACCGCCATAAAAAATCTATCAGACACATGGAAATATCACCAAATAACCGAAAGTGAATGTCAAGAAAAAAGCCATAAAAAACCAAAAAGACCAAGCAAAAAAGCGAGTAATATAGACACAATAACCTATCAAATAAGCGGCAAAATAGAAACCAAACCTGAAATAATATCAGCCGAAAAAATCAAAGCAGGGAGATTTATACTGGCAACAAATATCTTAGATAAACAGGAAATAACCAACGAGCAAATATTAAAAGAATACCAAGACCAACAAAGTAACGAAAGAGGATTTAGATTCTTAAAAGACCCATTATTTTTCACATCAAGCGTCTTCGTGAAAAAACCAGAGAGAGTAGAAGCAATTGCCATGATAATGGGAGTATGTTTATTAGTATATAATCTCGCCCAAAGAAAGTTGAGACAAGAATTAGAATCAGCCAATGCCAGCATCAGAAACCAGGTCAAGAAAATGACAAATAAACCGACAATGCGGTGGGTATTTCAGATGTTTCAAGCCGTACATTTAGTCAACCTAAATGGAGCCGAAGAAATAAGCAACTTAACAAAGGAACGTCGGGAGATATTAAATTATTTAGGAAAGGTTTGCGGTCAATATTATTTAATAGTTGAAGATGGGTAACTCGGAAAACAAACCGGAGAATATTGTTGAATAAATTCAAATAATTGGCAACTTAACAATCATGTTGCCGAAATTGTGATGTCTAATTTAGGGAAAATTAGTTCAGATATGGCTGAAGGAAGATATTAGGAAATATCTGTGGATCAATACTTCGGACAGTTTTGGAACAGGGACGCTCCCCGAACAGAGACAAAAAATCCCTGGAATTTTAACCGAAACTC
>NZ_JAUBQM010000164.1:0-4559 GCF_036701245.1 Microcoleus sp. Pol14D4 | reverse complement strand
GGGTCATTACTCAAAACAATTTGAAGGAATATAGCTTCAGCTTATCACCCTTCTCTCAAGAATGAAATAGCCCTGCATGGGATGCGCTGACTTCTCGAATGCTAGCTTGCAAAAAGCTCAAATGCCAAATGGCACAACTCATCCTTAGTAAGACTAGCAAATAATGTTTATATCTATTAAATTGAAAGAAAACCGCTGCCTGACAAACAGGCAGCGGTTTTTTAAGCAACTAACTGCACGCCTAAAATTAGTGAGCAGAACCGTTGCCGTGATACTTGTCAGTATCGTAGAACCCGTTTTTTGTGCCGAAGAACAGACAGCAAACCGTGAAAACTGCTGTCAAGACTGCTAAAACTAACTTAACGTCCATAATTTACCTGCTGTTGTTGAGTGAGTGCAAATACTCAGATTGTAGAATCTTTTTGGCTGGCGCGGCCATCTACCAGCGTAGCGCCAGATTTGCTGGGCTGTAATCTGGTTCGGCAATTTCCGGATGGCGAGACAATTAGGGGAATGATTGTCGAAACCGAAGCTTACGGCCCGGGAGATCCCGCTTGTCACGCTTACCGACAGCGCACTTCTCGCAATGAGGTGATGTTCGGGCCTGCGGGTATGAGCTACGTTTACTTAATCTACGGGATGTATCACTGTTTTAATGTTGTGACGGATGCAGAGGGAGTTGCTAGTGCTGTGCTGATTCGAGCTTTGCAGGTAGATGCGGTTCCCAAAGAATTCGCTGCAATTCCTGAGAAAAAGCGATCGCGCCTCGCCGCCGGGCCTGGGAAACTGTGTAAGGTACTGGATATCGATCGAACTTTAAGCGGTTTTCCCTTGGGTGCAGGCCAACCGCTGCGGTTGGAACACCGGAGCGAGCACTTTCAGCAAGCTGTGGAGGAGGGTACAATAAATTTTGTGCAAACTACGCGGATCGGGATTTCTCAAGGAATGGATTTGCCTTGGCGCTGGTATGTAGGGAACTCTACGGCTGTGTCACAACTCTAGTAATCTCAAAGGTATCAGTGTAAATTTTGTCGCTTATCTCAGTGAAATTATGGCTTACTCTTCTGAAAATCCGATCGTACAACTCAAAAAATGCCTGACGCTGGCTCAGGATGTTGGTAGTCACACCGAAGCCAACCGGGCTTTCCAGCAATTGTGTGGGATTATAGATGCTGAAAACCCAATGGCGGCGCAACTTTTGGAGATGCTGTGGGAAGAAGCAATTATGGCCAGGCGATCGGCTTTATTTTGGCAGCAAATGAGCGATGTTGAGAAAGATATGGCTAATAGAATGATGGAAAATATGACGCAGATGCGGCAAAATTATTTGCGGTTGATGCAGGAAATGTAGACAGTAATTGGTAAGTCCGTGTTTGTAGTGAGGACTTTAGTCCTCTCTTTATCAATAAAGTTTTCTAGATGTAGGGTGCGTCAGCGCTGATATTTGAGGAGGCTCAAACAGTTTGTTTCCTGGACACCCTACAATAAATTCTGCTACTTCATTAAAGCAGCGCCGCGGTTGTAAAGTTCGCGGGCGTAATCAGTCCAAGTTCCCTGTCCCCAATAGCGGAAACAGCTTGTTTGCAACAACAAGTTGTAAAGCAAAGCTTGTTGGTATTCAAACTGCTTGGTAACGGCGGCATCTTGCTGCAACAGCGGGTCGTATTTTTTGTGGAATGCTGCGCTGAGTAGATTCATCGGTTCCAAGACATTTTCGTAACCTTTCACCCAACTCAAATCGTTAGTCCAAGAAGCACCATCCATGTGAAAATTATGGTCTGTTTGCTTGAGTTGGGCGATCGCACTTTCCACTTTTTCCGGCGTCGCATTATCAGTATCGACTAGCTGCCAGATTTTATGCTGGTTAACCCCTTGACAAATCGGATAATCATCAGGATTAACGCCCGCCGCTTCAATTATCTCCAAATATTCAGTGCCGTTTAAACCGACAACGCCGGATTTTCCCCCGCCTTGTTCCCGGTTTTCGTGCCAAGCTTTGACAAAAGCGCTGGGAAATTCATTCATCATCACCCCGCCATTTTCGCCGTCAGCAATCTGAGTAACTAAAGAAGGAACTGTGACATTGCCAATTTGCTGTTTATTGCGTCCTTTCGCTTCGTAATACGGCTGCATTTGACCGACCAACTTTGTATCCGAACCTTGAGTTTTAATCAAAGCCGTGATGCTGATTGTTTCGCCGTGAGAGTTACGGGCAACCAAACGGTTGGGAATATATTTTTGGTCTTGCGACAATCCCGAACCGTCGGGATTTTCTACAGAATGTTCTTGCACCATCAGCCAGCGATAGCCGCATTCTTTCAAAGCTTTGATGTATTCGTAAAGTGTATCTGGGTGATTGGGAAAGTGCATTTCTGGGGGCGAAAAACCTTTGACGCGCTTCAGGGCATCTATGCCAAAAATGGCGGCAAAATGATGTTGCCACGCTTGAATTTGGAGTTTGATGTCGGGAATGGGAGTTGAGGGAATGACGGCGTGACTCCACATTGTCCCCAGCCATTCTACGTGAGTTTGATATTGAGGATCGCAGGTAATCCGCTTGAGATTATCAAAGATATCGTCGCGCCCCATTTGTCGCAATCCCCACAATAAATTGCCCGAATAGTCCAGCATAATTCGCGGGTTGCAGCCTTCGGCAATCAGTTGTGGGATGAATTCTCCCATGCGGGAATAGCACCAAGCAAAGACTCCGGCATTGTGGTTATCTCCTTGGTTGGGATGTTCAAACATATGCTGGAGATTGCAGATCAGTTCGCCGTTTGCACCGGCAGGAATTGTGGGTTGGTGCATATGCAGGGCGCAGGCGAATCCGGCTTGAATATTTTCCAGGTGCAGATTTGTGGTAGGTAGAAAGATTGGTTCGTTGCTATTGGCTGCGACATTAATTTCTGCTTCGGAGCCGCAAATATTGGGCAAGCCTGAGTTGATTTCTTGTAAAATCGGTAAATTGGGAGATTGTGCGATCGCAGGCATAAATTTTTCTCAACGATTGTGGAGGGGCGCTGTCTGCTATTGCTAAGATAGCTAGATACTTTAACAGTAGCAGAGGAAGTCTGCAAAAGATAAATTTCACAGGATAAGTCCGGAATCGCTGAATCTCCCAATCACGGGTCAAATGTTTAACACATTTCACGTAAATAGGCGAGGTGAATTATGAAATACGAAATCAAGGTTTTGGAACCAACGGATTTGTGGTACATCCAAAATAACATCAATCCTGAAACCAATAAGTTTTACCATCCCACTAAGAATATTCCCCTCGTTCAGCAAGTAGAAATTAACTTGAACAATTCGGGAGTTATCATTCAAAAAGGTGCGCTGCATTGGTGTATGGGGAAATTAACTTCCGGTGTTTATAAAACGGATAACCGTTTGAAAGATATGTGGGTATCTTTGACAACGGAAATGGACTACAACGCTCCCGTATATCAAGGGACGGGTACTGTGAAACTGGAACCGAGACAAAAAGGGCATTTTCTGCATTATACGCCGATCGAGCTTTCGGATGCAGAGCAGTGGGAGTTTGATGACGGTATATTTCAGTTTTGTTCGGACAATGTAGTTATCGGTGCTAAAAAACTGAAATTCCGACAAGTGGCTGCTTCTAATGACGGTAGGTGGAGAATTGCTGTTACAGCTTTGCGCGAGCAAAAAGCTACTGTTGTAGCAGCTACAAATTCACCGGGTAAGGTTGTCGAACTCAGACAAGGTGAAACTTTGATAGCTGATTGCGATTTGGTTAAAGGATTTACCAAGGGGATTGAAGAAGATTATCGAAAATTAGGTCATTTTGGCAAAGGCGGTGGAGAGGGTTATGTTTGGTATTATCAGGGGAAAGGTAAATTATTAGTATGTGAAAATGATGCTATGGGTTTGGGTTGAGTTGTTTCATTTTTAATGTAGAGGTTGCTGGAGCATAGATCGCGGAATTTTATTAGGCAAATATACTAAAAAAATTCCGCGAAACTATAGACGCTAGCATAAAAAATCTGGCAAGATTATTTTCAGGGTGCAGTTGGAGCGAACTGAGATTTTACACCTCTACTTGGCGGATATTTTATGAATGTAACAAAACTGCTCCTACAGCAGGCGGCGCTTAATGTGCTTGTGGCTTTAACAATGGTTCAACCTGGATTGGCAGCGATGCTCGCTGATTCATCGGGGGAACCGAATTTGCTGCCACAGGTACTCGCATACGATCCGCCCGCGCGCGGAGCACCGGGCGATCGCAAAGACGCAGGCAGCCGCGATCCTCACAACTTTTTAGCTTTGATTCCCGCTACAAATATAGGGTTGACAGCGATCGCACATCCGACTTTTTGGCTATACTTGCCGACTTCATTGCCGGATGATATTCCCTTTGAGTTTGTGCTGCGTGACGAACACCAAGAGGTAGTTTTCCGAACAGTTTTTGAGCTAGAAAAAGCAGCGGGAATTGCGAGTTTTTCCTTTTTTCCTTTTTTCCTGGGAGCGTGTCACTTTTGCAATAAGTACAAATACTTAGACAGCTTTTCCCGACTTGCCAATTAACCCATTTAAAT
>NZ_JAUBQM010000163.1:0-4595 GCF_036701245.1 Microcoleus sp. Pol14D4 | reverse complement strand
GTTGTCATCAAACTACTGCGAAACGAATACCCCAATTTCAACGAACTTGTCGGGTTTCGCAATCAGTACACCATTGCTAAAAATCTTAATTTTTCTAGCATTATCCACCCCTTGACTCTAGAAGTATACCAAAATAGCTATGCCTTAGTCATGGAGGATTTTGGAGGAGTATCTCTATCTACTTATCTCAGAGTTGGTAACGCTCACAACCCTGCTCAATCTTTATCTTTAACAGAATTTATCAATCTGGCTCTGCAACTCACAAACATTCTCCACTATCTCTACCAAAACCGAGTCATTCACAAAGATATCAAACCCGCCAATATTTTAATTAATCCCGAAACAAAACAAATTAAACTAATTGACTTTAGTATCGCATCCCTCCTACCACGAGAAACCCAAGAAATTAAAAATCCCAATGTCTTAGAAGGAACATTAGCCTATCTTTCTCCCGAACAAACCGGACGGATGAATCGAGGCATTGACTATCGTAGTGACTTTTATTCCCTGGGTGTGACCTTTTATGAATTGTTGACAGGATCGTTACCATTTGTCTCAGAAGATGCGATGGAATTAGTGCATTGTCATCTCGCTAAACAGCCAATACCCATCCATCAAATTCATCCAGAAATTCCCCTAGTTTTATCCGAAATAGTCAGTAAATTGATGGCAAAAAATGCCGAAAACCGCTATCAAAGTGCATTAGGACTGAAATATGATTTAGAGAAATGTTTAACTCAAGTTCAAGAAACTGGTCAGATTGAATCTTTTGAACTGGGAGACGGAGATATCAGCGATCGCTTCATTATCCCCGACAAACTCTACGGTAGAGAAACCGAAGCAGCCACTTTACTGCAAGCCTTTGAAAGAGTCAGTCTGGGCGCAACAGAAATGATGCTAGTAGCAGGGTTTTCCGGGATCGGCAAAACCGCCGTCGTCAACGAAGTTCATAAACCCATTGTGCGGCAACGCGGTTACTTCATCAAAGGTAAATACGACCAGTTCAACCGCAACATCCCCTTCAGTGCCTTTGTCCAGGCTTTTCGCGACTTGATGTCACAACTATTGAGTGAAAGCGATACTCAGCTAGCACAATGGAAAGAGAAAATCTTATCTGCTTTAGGTGAAAATGGGCAAGTTTTAATAGATGTCATTCCCGAACTCGAACAGATTATCGGCAAACAGCCAGCAGCCCCAGAACTCTCTGGTAGTGAAGCTTTAAACCGCTTCAACTTGTTATTTGGCAAGTTCATAGCCCTGTTCGCTACAGCCGAGCATCCTTTGGTAATGTTTCTCGATGACTTGCAGTGGGCAGATTCAGCTTCACTAAGCTTGATGCAGGTGTTGATGAGTCAAAGCGAGATGGGCTATCTGCTAACGATTGGGGCATACCGAGATAACGAAATCTTTCCGGCACATCCGCTAATGCTGACATTAGAGGAGATGAAGAAAGACTCAGCGATCGTCAATACCCTGACTCTAAATCCTTTGAGTCAATCTCATATTAATGATTTGGTTGCTGACACCCTCAGTTGTACAAAAGTTATAACGCAACCTTTGAGTGAGTTAGTTTATCAAAAAACCCAAGGCAATCCCTTCTTTGCTACCCAATTTCTCAAAGCTTTGCATCAAGATGGCTACATTGCTTATGACTTCAATGTAGGACATTGGCAGTGCGATATTGCAGCAGTGAAATTGCTCTCGCTCACCTCGGATGTGGTTGAGTTCATGGCAATGCAATTGCAAAAGTTACCCGATGCAACCCAAAATGTCCTCAAACTTGCTGCCTGTATTGGCGCTCAATTTGATTTAGAGACATTGGCGATAGTTTCAGAATTTTCTTCAACCGATGCCGCAACAGCATTGTGGAGAGCTTTGCAGGAAGGCTTGATTTTACCCACGAGTCAGACTTACAAGTTTTTTCAGGGTACACAACAGTCTGACTCAGAGGAAACCGTTAATCCAAGCTACCGTTTCCTGCACGATCGCGTCCAACAAGCTGCTTATTTTCTAATTCCTGCGGAACATAGAGAAGCAACCCACCTCAAGATCGGACAACTCCTATTGAGAAACTTTACGGCAGCAGAAAGAAACAACCAAATATTTGAAATTGTAAATCAACTGAATATGGGAATTGGGTTGATCGACCAGCAATCTGAGCGATATGAAGTCGCCCAGTTAAATTTACGGGCCGGACAGAAAGCCAAGGTATCTACTGCCTATGTTGCTGCATTAAACTATCTAACTACAGGCATTAAACTGTTGACGAGTGATAGTTGGTCCACTCAATATAACCTATCGCTAGAGTTGTATGGAAAAGCAGCGGAGGCAGCATATCTTAGTAGCAATTTTGGGCAGATGCAGGAGTTGATTGAAGTCGTCTTACATCAATCTAAAACCTTATTAGACAAAATCAATGTCTACAATACCAAAATGCAGGCTTGTATGGCTCAAAATCAGTTGCTAGAAGCCATACAAACGGGACTGCAAGTTTTGCAATTGTTGGGGTTAGAGTTTCCTGAAAATCCCCAACTGTCTGATGTCCAAGCCAAACTAGAAGCAACTCTGTCTGCTTTGGCGGGCAGGTCTCCCATAGACTTGATTATATTGCCAGAAATGACCGATCCTTTCAAACAGGCAGCCATGCAGATTCTTGGCAGTTTGGCTCCCTGTGCTTACCAGGCTGCACCGTTGTTGCTGCCATTAGTCGTGTCAGAACAGGTTAACTTATCAATTCAATATGGCAATACCGCGCTCTCAGCTCCTAGTTACGGCTACTTTGGCTTAATTCTTTGTGGCGTTATGGTAGACATTGAGACAGGCTATCAATTCGGTCAACTCGCTTTAAGCTTGCTCAATAAACTTAATGCTAAAGATATTCAAGCCAGAACGATCTTTGTAGTAAATGCAAATATTCGGCATTGGCGGGAACCCCTTCAAAAAACCTTGGAACCATTGCAATCAGCTTATGCAATTGGGTTGGAAACAGGAGATTTAGAATTTGCCGCATTGTCTATTTACATCTACGTTTATCATGCCTATCTGGCAGGAAATGAGCTGTCAGTAATGGAAAGGAAAATTACTAGCTACAACCAAGCATTAGCTCAAGTCAAACAGATCAATTCGCTAAATTTTAATCAGATTTTGCATCAAGCCATTTTAAATTTGACTCAGCAGGTCGAACAGCAAACCAAGTTGAGTGGTAATATCTATGACGAGCAGATGATGCTGCCACTACACCAACAAGCCAATGATGCAACTGCTATTTTCTACGTTTACTTTAATAAACTAATTCTCTGCTACTTGTTTGAGCAGTTTTTTGAAGCAGTTGAGAATGCAGCAGCAGCCAAAGCATATTTAAGAGGTGTGACAGCGAATTTTGTAGTGGGGGTATTTTATTTTTACGATTCCCTCACCCAACTAGCCGTATTAGAAGACGCATTGGAATCTGAAAACAGCAGAATTCTTGAAAATATTCGAGCTAACGTAGAAAAAATACAGGACTGGGCACATTATGCGCCTACAAATCATCAACATAAGCTCGATCTGATCTACGCAGAACAATATCGCGTTTTAGGCAATAAAGCCGAGGCAATTGACTGTTATGACTGTGCCATTGCGGGAGCCAAAGAAAACGAATATATCCAAGAAGAAGCCTTAGCTAATGAACTAGCAGCTAAATTTTACCTGGATTGGGGAAAAGAAAAAATTGCCGCTGGATATATGCAAGAAGCCTACTATTGCTATGCCCGATGGGGCGCTAAAGCCAAAGTCGCCGACTTGGAAACCCGCTATCCCCAACTCATGGCCCCCATCCTCCAGCAAACCCGTTCTCCTTTCTTCCCTCACGAAACTATCTTCTCATTGGGAAGTGTTACCTCCACCAGTTCCCCCACTTCTAGCAGTAGCAGCATCTCTGTGGCTTTAGATTTAGCGGCCATTCTCAAAGCTTCCCAAACCCTTTCTGGGGAAATCGAACTCGAAAAACTACTTTCAAAGTTGCTAGATATCGTCATTGAAAATGCGGGAGCAGATCGGTGTGTGTTCATGCTTTTAGAGTCAGGTCGTTTACTGATTCAGGCGTTAGCACGGCTTTCCCAGAGCGGTGGAAATAGCCAGACTACCCAAGTCGAATTTTACCCGATGTTGCTCAATCCACAACCTATTGAAAACTCTATTGATGTGCCAGTTAGCTTAATTAATACTGTTAAACGCAGCTTACAACCTGTGGTGATTATTGATGCAACGGTGCATCCTAAATTGAGCAACGATCCGTATATTCAGCAACAGCAACCCAAGAGTATCTTGTGTAGCCCGATTTTGCATCAAGGTAAGTTGCTAGGCATTTTGTATTTAGAAAATAATGTAGCAACGGGAGCATTTACCAGCGATCGCGTGGAACTGCTCAACTTACTTTGCACTCAGGTCGCAATTTCTTTACAAAACGCTCGACTTTATGCCAGAGAACAGGAAAAATCACAAGATTTAGAACAAGCGCTAACTAATCTGCAAAACGCCCAAATCCAACTTATCCAAGGTGAAAAAATGTCAGCATTGGGTAACTTAGTCGCTGGTGTCGCTCATGAAATTAACAA
>NZ_JAUBQM010000162.1:0-4628 GCF_036701245.1 Microcoleus sp. Pol14D4 | reverse complement strand
TTGGGTCATTACTCAAAACAATTTGAAGGAATATAGCTTCAGCTTATCACCCTTCTCTCAAGAATGAAATAGCCCTGCAGGATATTGGCTCTGAAAAATACCATTTTATACCCACTAATAAAAGAGCAAATTGGGCAACTTCCGCCCAGGAAATCGCTCCGCAATCAGAATAAGATGTCAAAAAAAATATTCGTGATTTATATTAATAGCAGAAACTCTTGATTTGTGGCTGGTAATAGTGTCAGTGCGCTCGATGATGTTTCTATATCAAGTTCATCGCCCTAATGAATTATTTGATTGTTATGCAGCAAGATACCACTACTTGAGATATTTGCGGTCTAACTCCTCCGCAATGCCTTCCTAGCTGCCACGTTCAATCATATCTGCATGACACCTTAGTGCGGTTTAGTCTAGTGTCCGGTGAGTAAAGAAAGCGATCGCCCAAAAAAATCCTTTTTTAGTAGGTAAAATGACAGCGATCGCCTATTTACTCCAAATAGTTTCTCCAAGTTAATTTAGGCCGACCAAGCTTCGCGAAAGTCACCATAGAGGGTCAATCCACCATCAATATAGAGCGTTTGTCCCGTAATGTAAGCCGCTTCATCTGATGCAAGAAAGGCAACAGATGCAGCCATTTCCTCCGATGTACCTGCCCGTCCCATTGGGATATGGCTTTCCACTACTGCCTTTTGTCCTGGATTGTCCGTCCAACTTTCATTAATCGGTGTAATTGTTGCACCGGGGGCAATAGCATTGACGCGGATGCCTCGGCTTGCGTATTCCAACGCTAGGGTTTTAGTCAGATTTCCCATGCCACCTTTGCTGATGGAATAGCTGATATACATCGGGCGGGGAATGATTTCATGCACACTCGAAATATTGATAATCACCCCAGAGCGCTGCTGCTCTAACAGATGCTTAATGGTTTCCCGCGCACAGAGATATGCACCTCGCAAATTGACTGCTATCACGCGATCGAATTCATCCGTTGGCACTTCATGGGATGCGCTTTCTGTTTGAATCCCAGCATTATTAATCAGGATATCCAGACTACCAAAGTTATCAATGACACTCTTCACCATACGAAGGATATCATCTTCTTTGGAGACATCTCCCTGAACTAATAGCGTTTCAACCCCGCATTCCGATGCTTGTCCACAGGCTTTTTGCAGAGCTATTTCTTCAGTATCTTCTGCCTCTTCTAAGCTTTTGCGATAGTTAACGGCAATATTGCAACCTTCTTGAGCAAGACGAATGGCGATCGCCTGCCCAATACCTGAACTCGCTCCAGTAATGAGTGCGTTTTTTCCCTTTAAACCTTTCATTATTGCTCTCCCAGAGATTTAAAACAAAATATCTTAACCGAAATCTCAAGCCAACTAGCTTCAACATCAACCAGAAAATTTTTCTGTCTTTTCCCCACGAATTTCATCGCGCCAATACGGGGAATAAGCTCAAATGCGCCTGCGACTGCAGCCAGGAACAGTGCATAGGGAATATCCACCAAGATAAACACCACAAAGGTAGAGAAGCCGAAAAATATTGATAATAGCAACCGAGCCAAAAGAAACCTAAAAATTTGTTTTGGATTTCCCTGGTCAAATCCTCGTATAAGCCGGGTCGAAAGAGCCTCACATCAGATCCCAATAGTCGTCTACCATCGATCAGCATAAAGAAGGGAAACACGTAAGCACAATCACATCTAGCAAACTGAATAACAGATTTTGCACTGTGGAAAAGTCCAGGCAGATTATGCCGATGACTTGTTGGTGCAGTTGTTGATTAAAGGTGCTGAAATCTAACGTAATATGAGGATTTAACAGAAATTATTCAAGTATTTTCAACAGTGGGAGCGGCGAGTCTAAAAATTGAGGAGCCTGTTCTAATAAATGCTGTGCTTGGGAAATGTGAGCTAATCCTAACGTTGCCATTAACGCACCTATAATCAATCAATAAGGCAAATAAAAAAGCCACCACTACCGCTAGCAAACGAGGGATGAAACCAGATACAAATTTGACCGGGTAGTTCAGCAGAAAGGCGAGAGTAGCTGCCAAAATAAAAACAATCAGAACCGTTTCAAAATATGCCAAAACCTGCACGATAGCCCAACCACGCACAAAGAGTAGCAGGTAGCGAATTAGTTGAGCATTGTTGAGGTGTTCCCACATCCGATAGGTGTTAATTTTTGGGTTGTCCATTACAGCCTGTCAACCTTTCCACCGTTCCTCATCCGCTCGATAAAGGTTTTGCTCTACCTTATGGATTTGATGTATGCTTACCTAACTATTGAAGTTTCCACGCAATTAGACCAACAAGCACAATCAGACCTAATGCTCTACGAAAGTAATTAACGCCTTGAAATAATTCTTCCCAAGCCCAAGTAAACAAAGAGCCAAAGGCTACTAACTCCAACCCTAAATTAATTTTACCTGTTGTAAAAATGAGCGTTAATAAAGTAGCTACAATCCCGACACTCAGTGGTAGATTGGGCATCTGAGCTATAACTATTTTGCCTTCGCTGTCCCGGAATGTGCGATCGAATAATGTGTTTTCCATGAGTTTATCGTGTCAATGAAATAAATAGAAACAGCTTAACATTCAATCAATACTGCGGTTTTTTGGGAAACGATGATACAAGCTTGATAGGGCAAGGACCATAAAAAAGTCGAATTAAATGCAAGTCATGAGTGGAGATGACTTTGATTTAATTATCCCCCGTGGCTCTAAGTCTTATAAAATCAGGCCTTGAGCCAGAGCAAAACTGTCGGCACTATTGAACAGTGAAATATGAGAGTTATCCTGAATCAAGTTTTTTTTGTCTCTATCAATCATTTATTCTGCTTGTTTTTTCCATCATTTTATTTTTTTTTGAGTGGTTAGAGGATATTTTTATATTAAAATTCAAAATTTAAAAGATCATCTCTCGCTTGGAATAGTTTAGAGTAAAAGGTAATCTATAATTGGACAGACATCATCGTTTCTCTAGTATCGTATCGAGAGTGATCGACTCGATCCTCAAATCCAAGGTCAGCAATTCACAGGTCTAAACCTTTTCCTCAAACAGGCTTGAACCTTCGCAGTGCAGTAATTTTTGTTTCCACAGCTTGAAGTGATTGTGTAGCAGCTATTTCTGCTCGATCGCTCTCAGCATCCTGACTCACAAAAAATGTGCCCAGCGTTGCTGTCAAATAACCACCTAGCGCGATCGCACAAAATGCCAGGAAAAAACAAAGCACCTGCCCTTGGGCTGTTCTAGGAAATTCGCACTCAAACGCATTAATGCTAGCCGCTCCAGCTATGGTGACTCTAGCGATCCTAAATGATTTTCTATGTAAAAGTATAGCAACCGCCAAGGCGGTTAGAACGCTTTGCTGAGGACATCTTCCAGAGCATCTCGAACACAGCTAAATCTATGGGTTTGTTGACGGATGCGACTTTTTTGCCATGACCATCATTCTCAATTTTGTTTAAATCTGTCGCATAAGGTGCTAAATATAGCAATCGACATCCCGTACATTCAATTATCTCTTGAATACGTCCACCTTTGTGGAATGTTATATTATCTGCTATCACAACGGGTCCAGGTTTTAATACTGGTACTCAACAAGTTTCTAGTCAGATTTCAAATACGCTTCGATTACAAGCTCCTTCTACCGTAAATGGTGCTAGTAATTTCCCATTACACTCCCGCCGCAATTATATTTATTCGTCCTCTTCTTATTTTACCAATTTTTAGTGCTTCAAACCTGTCACCTATCTCATTATACCCATACCCATATTCATCTCGGTCATCCATCCCTGACTCATCTATATAAACTCGTTCTTCTTGGCTATATCTGGCTAACTGTTCTGTGAATTATGGGTCTTTTTATTCGCCCGTTTCTCGATATCCATAAGTTTTTTACGACTAAAACCAATTTTTTCTAAGACTTTTGAGATTGTTATATCGCTAATTTCCTCAAACAATAGTTCTGCCATCTCTACTTGTGTTTTATCCCCATGGGCCCTCACAAATTCTTTAAATTGTACCCCCTGTAATTTTATGACCATTACCCAACGGTTGATTGGGCAATGCTTCAAACCCCCCTGTTTGGGCAAGTCGTTTTAGCCAGAGACCGATCGTGTTGCCACTAATATTGAACAGTTGACTGGCTTCAGTAGTTTTCAAGACATCGACTTTGATAGCGATTATCACCTGTTGACGAAGGTCGTAACTTTAGGGCTTGGGCATAAGTTGTACGCTCGCAATCGAGCAATTGGGAAGACTTACAGTTTATGCCATAACCGCCTTGGCGGTTGCTATATCAAAGAAGTGCCCGATGTTGAATTACATATTTTTTATGGTTGGCAAGGAATTGATTCTTTAATTAATTTACCTTATCTTGAGAAATTTCTATATTTACCCGATAAAAAGAAAAAAAATTACAACTTTTAGAGCAGGAAAATGTCTATGAAGATGGCAGTATTCGACACAAGGAGTTAGTGGAAAAATTATTCAAATCAGGTATCTGGGTTTATCCTTGTCATACTGCTGCGGAGATTTTCTGTATTAAGCTGTTGTGCATTTAAAACGCATATTGGTATAATATAACATAATGATATTCAGAAAAAGTAAATGCCTGCTAAA
>NZ_JAUBQM010000161.1:0-4667 GCF_036701245.1 Microcoleus sp. Pol14D4 | reverse complement strand
TTGCTTTCTATTATGCCATCAACTTAGCCAGACAATTGTCTGAGTATTTATACTGATTGCCAAAGTGGGATGCTCCCCTTAGTTCGGGTAGGACAGACCGTAATTGGTCGCTCGGTGTTCAGAAAACATAAGTTAGAGCAGAGCATGATTAGACACAACAGCAATGTTAGTGAATCTTGGAAGACGTTACCGTGGAAGAAATTCCGCCGTAATTTATTCCGCCTACAAAAGCGCGTGTATAAAGCGATTCAGGTTGGAGACAAGCAGAAAGCAAAGTCCCTTCAAAAGCTAATTCTGAAATCTCGGGCTGCAAGAATGCTGGCGATACGTCAAGTAACTCAACTAAATGCTGGCAAAAAGACTGCGGGAATCGATGTCCAAGCCTCACTCACATTTGAGGAAAGGTTTTCCCTGAGTGAAGAACTCAGAGACAAAAATAACAACTGGAAACACCAGAAATTACGTTCAATACCAATCCCTAAAAAGGATGGGAGTACCCGCCTCCTCAAGATACCGACTATCGCCGATAGAGCGTGGCAATGCCTCGCGAAATACGCGCTAGAGCCAGCACACGAAGCAATTTTCCACGCTACGAGTTATGGATTTAGAACAGGAGTGCGATTCGTTGGGTAGAAACTAGCCCTGAAATGGGTAGAGGATTACCCGCAAGTAACATAAGAACCTTGACAATTTGATAGTCATGTGGGTGAGAGAAAAGTATTCTAGAACCACTCAAGTCCCACCCTCCAAGTGCAGGAGTGAAAGCACACAGAGCGCAGTTCTGAACTGTGTCCCCCAGGGTAGCGACTAGCCATCAATCCCTGAAGCGGGGGTGAAAGGTGTCAATGCTGGAAGCCTAATCTGGCAATCACCAAGCAAGAGTTCATGAGTAGGCATACGAAGGTACGTTTAACCATCGTCATAAATAACCAGCGGAATCAGGCTTACACGCTGGGAGTCCCAAACAGGGCAAGGATAATGGGGAGTTGGCAATTCCTGGTTGACCAACAAGCACTTCCTCCAAACCCGGTGGATAGTACCGCTATAAAAACTCTATCAATGGCTATCAGAAACGAAGTAACCTCTCGTAAGCTCTCAGTCAGATCGATGACTGAGTAGGTGCTAACCGGATGCTGCGAGTAGGAAAGATTGAGTCAAAAGCCAAAGCCTGAAGTAATGTTCAGGATATGCAGACAGACTCACGATGTTTTGGAAGATAGAGACTCAAGTAAGGAGTATAAATGTCTAAAACGAGTTTAAAGACTACGGTGGAATGGCACTCGATTAACTGGCGCAAGCTAGAGCGGCGAGTTTACAAGCTCCAAAAGAGAATCTATCAAGCCTCTCAACGTGGTGATGTAAAGGTATTACGCAGACTCCAAAAGACGTTGATGAATTCTTGGTCAGCAAGAGCATTATCGGTTCGTAGAGTTACCCAAGATAACACTGGCAGTGCGGCTCGTTGACGCGCCAAGGAGAAATCCGAAAGCGTCACACCTGCTGAAAGCAGGTCAATAGGGAAGGGTGGCAACACTCGAAACCGAGATAACTTAGTTTCCGTGGAGGTGAAAGTCCTCCTTCTGTAAGTGTCCAGATAACAGCATCACCCCCAGCTATGGAGAGGGTAGCACCGCCAGAACTGAAGCGGGGTGAAAACCGGATAAGCTACCAGCCTGAAATGTAGTGAAACCGGGAGCATCTGGGGCAGAACAGCGAAAGCGAACTCTTGTACAAACCGTCGTCATTGTCAACTTGCGGAATAAGGCTAATACGCAGGGAGCGAAATAAGCTCACGGGAACGGTAGATAGCAGCTTGTCCTTCTGACTATCGGCACTTACCAAAACCCGGCGGATTGAGAGGTTCTACAACCAGTACCAACGGAAACTAGGAACGAGTTAAACCAAGGGAACGGCTCTCCCGAATCGGTCAGACTCTGGAGTAGTAGCTAGCGTAAGCCACCTTTGGAAGGATTGGGTCAGAAGCCAACGCCTCTCTGTAATGGAGAGGATATGCTGACAGACTCACTGCTGTGTGAAAGATACGTTCGCAAAGTACGAGTAAAGATGTCCAAAACGGAGATTACATCACAAGTGGAATGGAAAAATGTGAACTGGCGGAAAGCCGAGTTTGCAGTTTTCAAGCTCCAAAAGCGGATTTATCGCGCTTCACAGCGTGGAGATGTTCAAACAGTTAGGCGGCTCCAAAAGAGTCTAGCTCAGTCCTGGTCTGCAAAACTAATTGCCGTGCGACGGGTTACACAGGACAATAAAGGTCGGGTTACGGCGGGAGTTGACGGGATAAAATCCTTAAAACCTCCAGCACGATTAGAACTGGCAAAAAACCTGAAAGTAAACGGGAAATCAGCACCAACTCGAAGGGTTTGGATTCCTAAACCCCGAAAGCCGGAAAAACGAGGACTCGGAATCCCAACAATTGAGGAAAGAGCAAAACAAACGCTAATCAAACTGGCGTTAGAACCAGAATGGGAAGCACGTTTTGAATCGGAATCATACGGCTTTAGACCTGGCAGATCTTGTCATGACGCAGTTGAAGCAATCCGAACGTACATCGCCCAAAAACCGAAGTATGTTTTGGATGCAGACATCTGTCGGTGTTTTGACAAAATAAACCATACCAAACTGTTAGAAAAACTTAATACCTTTCCCATCTTCGAGCGTCAAATCAAAGCGTGGCTCAAAGCGGGAGTAATCGACTTCAGCAGATGGGCAGAAAGGAAGGGATTTCAAGAGACACTGGAGGGTGTTCCGCAAGGTGGTAGTATCTCACCACTTTTAACGAACATCGCGCTCCACGGTATGCAACAACGCATAGAGGCACAGTTTCCCAGCGATAAAGCAAACAGAATCCGAAATAGCAAAAGGTTATTTGGAAAGGAAGTGAAAGCTCCTACGCTTATACGCTACGCGGATGACTTAGTTGTAATATGCGAAGAACTTGCCGTGGTACAACAATGTCAGCAAATTCTATCAGAATGGTTAAGCGAATTGGGGCTTGAGTTGAAACCCGAAAAAACTCGGCTAGTACATACACTAGAAGAACATGGTGGAGAAAAGCCTGGATTTAATTTTCTAGGATTTTCCATTCGCCAATACCCAGTAGGGAAACACCATTCAGGTGAAACATCGAAAGGTAAAAAGTTGGGTTTCAAAACCATCGTAAAACCCTCCAACGAAAAGCTTCAAGCTCATTACAGAAAGCTCGATAAGTACGTCGAGGAGAATAACAGCAGTAGTCAAGCTGCTCTAATCAGTTTCCTCAATCCAATCATTAGAGGATGGTGTCACTACCAATCTCCTTGGAACTCAAAGGAAACGTTCAATAAACTCGACCACCTACTCTGGAGCAGACTGTATCGATGGGGGAAACGCCGTCACCCTAACAAAGGGAAAAAGTGGGTTGCCAGAAAATATTGGCGAACCATCGGTAATAACAATTGGGTCTTTGCAAGCTCGAGGAAAGAGCAGGATTCCTTCAACCTCCTACTCCATGCCGCATTTCCTGCGGGTTTGAGATGGAGAAAAGTACAAGGAACACGCAGCCCCTACGATGGAGACTCGATTTATTGGAGCGCCAGAATGGGCGAAAATTACAAATACCTAGAACCGCAGAAAGCAAGACTGCTCAAGCGGCAGAAAGGTAGATGCGCCCAATGTGGACTGAACTTTAACCCAGGTGATTCAATCGAAAAACACCACCTAAAGCCTAGAGCCAAGGGTGGAAATAATGCCGACAAAAACCTGATATTAGTCCACCTGCATTGCCACGACCAAATTCACGGGCAATCTGAAACAGAACCGCGCTGAGGGAGTTTTCCCTTATTGGAGATGTCACAAGCAAAGGTGACAGTCACACACTGAGGAGCCGAATGAATAGCGATATTCACGTTCGGTTCTGGAGCCGAGCAGGTAGGGCGACCTGCCTGCTTAGGTTAACAAAAAACAGCAGGAGTGGATGGAATTAAATCTCTATCCCCAGCAGCTCGTTTGAAGTTAGTAAACAACTTAAAACTGGGTTCTAAGGTCAGCCCGACCCGGAGAGTATGGATTCCAAAACCGGGAACGGAAGAGAAGCGACCTCTAGGTATACCTACAATGAAAGACAGAGCCTTGCAAGCACTCGTCAAGATGGCACTAGAGCCTGAATGGGAAGCGCGATTTGAACCCAACAGTTATGGATTCAGAGCCGGAAGGTCATGTCATGATGCAATTGAGGCAATATTTAACGAGATTAGGTATAAAGCCAAATACGTGCTAGATGCCGACATCTCCAAGTGTTTCGACCGCATCAACCATGTAGCGCTGCTTAACAAACTTAATACATTCCCCACCATTCGCCGTCAAATACGAGCCTGGTTAAAAGCGGGAGTGATGGACAATATGCAGCACTACGAGACATCTGAGGGTACTCCACAGGGTGGGGTCATCTCCCCACTACTAGCAAATATTGCCCTCCACGGGATGGAACACCGGATTAAGCAAGCTTTCCCCAGAAGGACAATAGTCAAGAAAGGGAAATACTCTGGTTATCAATCAGGAGCAACATTAATCAGGTATGCAGATGACTTCGTGAGCGCGACACGATGTCGCATGTTGTGAGTGAGGAGGTGACTTCTCTAGGTTAGTGTCCAAACCTATCCTCAATCTCC
>NZ_JAUBQM010000160.1:0-4818 GCF_036701245.1 Microcoleus sp. Pol14D4 | reverse complement strand
AAATACATAAATATAATTGCACGGAAAAAATTAATTAGGATTGCTCTAGGTCTAGAAAATCATTTAGGATTGCTATACAGGCTTTAGCTTGTCTTTTAATCTCCAAATTATCTCGGAATCCCGCACTAATCAAAATCGGGCGGGTTTTAGCATTGTTGCCGTTACTAGCGATCGCAAAGCCATTGAAATCGGTTTCCAGCAGTTATCTGCAACTTCTGGCAATATCTTTGCACAAGGCGACGGCATAACTCCCAACCCAGGCGGACAAACCAAAGGCTTATTTGTTGCAGCAGAGAATGTTCCTTATAACACCAATATTGCTACTAACTACACTCTCAGAGTTCAAGGTGACAATTACTTTCTTTCCGATGGCAGCGATATCATACTAACCGGCCCGCTGCGCGATTATTCAGGATTTAGCGACCAGACCGATCCTTACGAAACTACTAATTTTCTATTCCTCGGTGATGACACAACCTCAGCCCAAGCTAACATCAACCTGACGCGGGTTTCCCTGGAAACGCCTGCGAAAGTTCGCTTTGTACCGAACCCAGACTATTACACTACCCCTGGAAGCGAACCAACAATTACTTTTCGGGCGTGGGATGGAAGTAACGGAGTGGGTAACGGTACTGCGGGCGTCAATGCTTCAGTTACTGGTGGAACAACGCCGTTTAGCACTAATAGTTTAACAAGTTCGATCGCAGTTAATCCTGTCAACGATGCACCTTGGTTTGTCAAATGAGGCGATCGCACTCTCAGCAGCAATTCGGGGCCACAAACCATCCCCGGATGGGCGGCTGCGATTTCTCCAGGCCCGGCCAACGAATCGGGACAAACTCTGGCTTTTGAAGTGGTAGGGAATGATAATGCTGCTTTGTTTAGTGTACCACCGGCGATCGACTCGGTGGGGACGCTAACCTTTACACCGGTGCCGGGGCGATCGGCAGTGCTAATATCACTCTAAACCTGAGAGATAATGGCGGTATAGAGAACGAAGGGCTCGATACTTCTGACACCCAAGCGTTCATTATTAATCTCACCAATCCAGGCACATTTAACTTCAGTAACGCCAATTACAGCGTTAATGAAAACGATCAATTTGCCACAATTACTGTTACTCGTACTGATGCTACTAATGTGGCTGCTGTCAGTTACACTACAAGTAATGGCACTGCTAATGCTGGCAGCGATTATAACCAGATATCGGGAACATTAAGTTTTGGCATTGGCGAAACCACTCAAAGTTTCACGATTCCAATTGTTGATGATTTGGTAATAGAAGAGGATGAAACTGTTAATGTAACTCTGAATAATCCCACTAACGGAGCCGATTTAGGAGCGATTTCTAGTGCTATTTTGACTATTGTAGATACAACTCCGACTCCGACTCCGACACCTGCGGAAACTCCGACGCCAATTCCGACTCCGACACCTGCGGAAACTCCGACGCCAATTCCGACTCCGACACCTGGGGAAACTCCAATTCCCACACCGACGCCAATTCCGACTCCGACACCTGGGGAAACTCCAATTCCCACACCGACGCCGACGCCTGGGGAAACTCCAATTCCCACACCGACGCCGACGCCTGGGGAAACTCCAATTCCCACACCGACGCCAATTCCGACTCCGACACCTGGGGAAACTCCGACGCCTGGGAAAACTCCGACACCAATTCCGACACCGACACCTGGGGAAACTCCAATTCCGACGGCTAAAACTGGTGAAACGCCGATCGCCAATCAGAATTCGATCGCCCCAACCACATCTCCAACAGCCGAAACCCTACACCTGCGCTAATTCCTGCTGCTTCGGAAGACTGTATGTGCGATCGAATAACTTTACCCGATCGCACTTCCATTCCCGGCCCGAATATCCCTGAAAATACTCTCAACGGTACTGACGGTAAAGATACTCTAACCGGCAGCGATATTAATGACATCATCAACGGTTTCAACGGCAGCGACTTGCTAAATGGCTTTCTCGGCAACGACAATATTTACGGTGGCATTGCTAGCCCAGTTAATGTTGGCGCGGATGTAGACAGCGACACCCTATTTGGCAACGAAAATAACGACTATCTCGTCGGCCACGCTGGGAATGACATCATTTATGCGGGTAAAGATCGTGATGTGGCGATCGCAGGCAAAGATAATGACGTAGTTTGGGGCGACAAAGGCAACGATACCCTACTTGGCGACGAAGGTAATGACAGTTTATTTGGTGGCATTTCTGATACGTCTGACGGTGACTTGACAGGAAAAGATTTGCTTTTTGGCAATAAGGGCAACGACGTTTTATACGGACAAGAAAGCGAAGATACTCTTGCTGGGGGCGAGGACAATGATACCTTACACGGCGGCAAAGATAACGATATAATTTGTGGCGATTTGGGAAATGATTTGCTATTTGGAGATTTGGGAAATGACAGCATCTGCGGTGTCGAGGGCGAGGATACGATTTTCGGAGATATTGACAATATCGCGGCGGATGCTAGCAGTCAACAAGATTATTTGTGCGGCGGCAGTGGCAATGATTTAATTTTTGGTAATCAAGATGCCGATCAATTGTGCGGCGGTGACGGTAGCGATACTCTGTACGGTGGTAAGGGTGATGATACTTTGATTGGAGGAATGGGCAACGACTGGTTGATGGGAGACTTCGGAAACGATACGCTGCAAGGGGGAAGCGGGCGCGATTACTTTTTCTTGACTGCGGGTGAAGGCCCCGATGTAATCACTGATTTTACGCAAGGTGAAGATTTATTAATTTTAACGGGAGGGTTAACAGTCGATCTACTCAGTATAGTTGAAGAAAACACTACAACTTTTATCAAAATTGCCAACACCAATCAAATCTTAGGAGTCATGTAAATATAAGTTGCGTAACTTGGCGCTCGCAGAAAGATGGGTTCCCATACATCTTATGCTTTTAGATGATCGAGGCGAATGGGGCTGGAAATTATGCTCAAACAGGACGCAATTATCAATATTCGAGATAAGTATCAGCAGATCAGTCCTTACTTAAACGAACAGACACGAAGAATTTGGGCAGCAACTGAAGCGTTAGGACTAGGCTACGGTGGAATTACTTCGGTGTCAGAGGCAACTGGATTGAGCCACAATACGATTAGATCAGGGCTAGGAGAATTGGCCGGGTCCAGTGACAGCCGAGTGCCAGCAGGGATGCTCCGTTCCAGAGGTGGTGGACGCAAAGCATTGACCCAAAAGGATGCCAGCCTCAAGCAAGATTTGGACTCCTTGGTGGAACCAACAAGTCGTGGTGACCCAGAATCACCCTTGCGGTGGAGTTGTAAAAGTGTCGTTAAACTAGCTTGGGAGCTACAGGCGATGGGACATCAGATTTGTAGCAAGACTGTTGCGACCTTACTCAAAGATATGGGCTACAGTTTACAAGGTAATCGGAAAACCCAAGAAGGAAAACATCACCCTGATCGAGATCGACAATTTGTGCACATCAACCGCAGAGTGCGAGAGTTTCAGATGATGTCAGCACCAGTCATCTCTGTCGATACGAAAAAGAAAGAATTAGTGGGTAACTTCAAAAATGCAGGGGTTGAGTGGGAACCAACGGCATCACCAACCGAGGTCAAAACCCATGACTTTATCGACCCAGAATTAGGAAAGGCGATTCCGTATGGAGTATATGACTTGCGCCACAATCAAGCTTGGGTCAGCATCGGGATCGACCACGACACAGCAGCATTTGCAGTTGAGACGATTCGTCAGTGGTGGCAAAATATGGGAAAACCCTTGTATCAACACAGTCAAGAGCTACTGATTACCGCCGACTGTGGCGGCAGTAATGGCTATCGTAGTCGGCTGTGGAAGCTAAAATTGCAGGAATTTGCGGATGAAACAGGATTAACCGTTCATGTGTGTCATTTTCCACCGGGAACTAGCAAGTGGAATCGTATTGAACATCGTTTATTTTGCCACATCACTCAAAACTGGCGCGGACGACCCTTGGAAAGCCTGATGATAATTGTCAATCTAATTAGTCATACTACCACCTTTGAAGGTTTACAGGTATCTGCTGAATTAGACAAAAATCACTATGAAATTGGAATTAAAGTGTCCGACGAAGATTTTAATGCGATTGAGATATCCAAGGACGTTTTTCATGGTGAGTGGAACTATCAAATTAGTCCTAGAACAATGAAATAGTTTATCAAGTTATTTTTACACGATTCCTTAGCTAGCCTCAAGGGTGTGCCAGCTAATCTCATCACTCAAGAGGATTTTACAGTAATTGGTTTCCCTGGTTTGTAGATAATATCGCATCCGGTTGTATCAGAATAATAACTAATAGGTCGTAATATTAAATGAACCGATTTTGTCCTGTCTGATGCGAAGGAAAGGAAAGAAGAAGAAGAAGCAGTCCTTCTTTGGCCCTTTAGCCTACAGAATTTGTAGATAAGACGACGGCTGAAACCGCGTCGTCTACACAAACTTTAATCTGCGAAAAATATTCGCTTTGACGAACGTCCTTCACGGACTAAAGAATTAATGGGATATCAAAGCCTGATTTGGTATTAGGTAAATAAATAACTGAAATCCTTACTACAAACCGCAGTCCTTGTAGGAACGACTTTTACCAATAATCTTTCCTTCCTATCGCTCTATGAGACACAACTTAAATCGTTCGTATAGCGTCGGCGAATAGTCCTATCACATTGATTTATCCTATCTACAATTGTAATTGCTCAACCCCCTTGACCTGGGGGGGTGACAAAAAGGTCTACGAGATAGACTGTATAAGGGTTGCGGCCCGCATACCTTGTTGATAAAAGCG
>NZ_JAUBQM010000159.1:2500-4862 GCF_036701245.1 Microcoleus sp. Pol14D4 | reverse complement strand
CCTGCGCTTTGCTGTTATTGGTTTTTGAGTTGCAAAGAAAAACCCCGACCTTTTGGGTCGGGGTTTTGGGTAAGGCCCTGGCGATGACCTACTCTCGCATGCGGATGCACACTACCATCGGCGCGTGCGCGTTTCACTTCCGAGTTCGGGATGGGATCGGGTGGTTCCACGCAGCTATGTTCACCAGGGAGAGGGTGGAGGGTCGCTATTGCCGGAAGGCTCAAGCGCTCACGCTCTCATAGGGTCTTGTGACGTAACAGTTTGGTTTGTCTTGGCTTCTGTGCCGAAGGGCAAGGCAACTTGAGGTTATATGATCAAGCCACACGGATCATTAGTATCGGTAAGCTCAATGCATTACTGCACTTACACACCCGACCTATCAACGACGTAGTCTTCATCGTTCCTTTAGGGGACTTGTGTCCCGGGAGATCTCATCTTGAGGCGCGCTTCCCGCTTAGATGCTTTCAGCGGTTATCGTTTCCGAACGTAGCTACCCGGCAGTGCCACTGGCGTGACAACCGGTACACCAGAGGTTCGTCCATTCCGGTCCTCTCGTACTAGGAACAGCCCCTCTCAAATCTCCAACGCCCACGACAGATAGGGACCGAACTGTCTCACGACGTTCTGAACCCAGCTCGCGTACCACTTTAAATGGCGAACAGCCATACCCTTGGGACCGACTACAGCCCCAGGATGTGATGAGCCGACATCGAGGTGCCAAACACCGCCGTCGATATGAACTCTTGGGCGGTATCAGCCTGTTATCCCCGGAGTACCTTTTATCCGTTGAGCGATGGCCCTTCCATACAGAACCACCGGATCACTAAGACCTACTTTCGTACCTGCTTGATCCGTCGATCTTGCAGTCAAGCACGCTTCTGCCTTTGCACACATTGCGCGATGTCCGACCGCGCTGAGCGTACCTTCGTGCTCCTCCGTTACTCTTTGGGAGGAGACCGCCCCAGTCAAACTACCCACCATACATGGTCCCCGATCCGGATTACGGACCTAGGTTAGAACGTCAAGCACATCAGGGTGGTATTTCAAGGATGGCTCCACCGAAGCTGGCGCCTCGGTTTCATAGCCTCCCACCTATCCTACACAGACGAACTCAACGTTCAATGTAAAGCTATAGTAAAGGTTCACGGGGTCTTTCCGTCTTGCCGCGGGAACGCTGCATCTTCACAGCGATTTCAATTTCACTGAGCCTTGGGTGGAGACAGCGCCGCTGTCGTTACGCCATTCGTGCAGGTCGGAACTTACCCGACAAGGAATTTCGCTACCTTAGGACCGTTATAGTTACGGCCGCCGTTTACTGGGGCTTCGATCAAGAGCTTCGCTTGCGCTGACCCCATCACTTAACCTTCCAGCACCGGGCAGGCGTCACACCCTATACGTCCACTTTCGTGTTTGCAGAGTGCTGTGTTTTTGATAAACAGTCGCAGCGGCCTGGTCACTGCGGCCTCCATTGCTGGAGGCGTACCTTCTCCCGAAGTTACGGTACTATTTTGCCTAGTTCCTTCACCCAAGTTCTCTCAAGCGCCTGAGAATTCTCATCCTACCCACCTGTGTCGGTTTACGGTACGGTCTTGCGTGAGCTGAAGCTTAGAGGCTTTTCCTGGAAGCGTGGGATCAGTGACTTCGTCCGATAGGACTCGTCTCGTACTTCGGCCTTAAAGGGCGGCGGATTTGCCTACCACCCAAGCCTTTGTACTTTCCCCGGGACAACCAACGCCCGGTACACTTACCCTTCTCCGTCCCCCCATCGCACTCACGCGAGGTGCTGGAATATTAACCAGCTTCCCATCGACTACACCTTTCGGTCTCGCCTTAGGGGCCGACTCACCCTGCGCCGATGAACGTTGCGCTAGGAAACCTTGGGCTTTCGGCGTGCGGGCTTTTCACCCGCATTATCGTTACTCATGTCAGCATTCGCACTTCCGATACCTCCAGCAGCCTTCTCAAGCCACCTTCGCAGGCGTACGGAACGCTCCTCTACCGCGCACACAAAGTGTGCACCCCAAGCTTCGGTATATCGCTTAGCCCCGTTAAATCTTCCGCGCAGACCGACTCGACCAGTGAGCTATTACGCTTTCTTTAAAGGATGGCTGCTTCTAAGCCAACCTCCTGGCTGTCTATGCCTTTCCACATCGTTTTCCACTTAGCGATAATTTGGGGACCTTAGCTGTGGGTCTGGGTTGTTTCCCTTTTCACGACGGACGTTAGCACCCGCCGTGTGTCTCCCGCATAGTCTGTCCTGGTATTCGGAGTTTGCCATGGTTTGGTAAGTCACGATGACCCCCTAGCCATAACAGTGCTCTACCCCCAGGAAGATTCGTGCGAGGCGCTACCTAAATAGCTT
>NZ_JAUBQM010000158.1:0-4895 GCF_036701245.1 Microcoleus sp. Pol14D4 | reverse complement strand
TGCTAAATATAATCTTTTCAATTTTCCTAACTTGAAAAGATTTGATGCCTTTTCACAATTCATATAGGATTGCTATAATAGTTCTTAAGTTTAGGTTTAGATAAATATGATTAAATCAACGGGCTATTTTGGGTTTCTTAGCTTGGCTGTAATTTCTGCTATGACTACCTATCCGTGTCAGGCACAAACCACTGTCAAATCGCAGACAAGTGTCAATGCAACACAGGAGATTACAATTACCGAATCACCAAATCTTGCTAACACTTCTGCCAGTCCTCTCTGGAAAAATCCTAACATTTCTAAATCTTTTACCGTCTCAGAATTGAATAGCACACCTTCTACCTCTAGTCCTTCTATAACCACTCCTCAAAATCAATCTGCACGCACAAATCCATTAGGATGTAGATTTTTCACTACTCCTTCTATGGAGCAATAAATTTTCCTGCACCTCTGGACAAAAGAATATTATGCCTGAATAGATGGCGATCTTTTTTTAGCATCGCCCTCTATTTGTGCTATCTTACTTCCTAATGAAATTATCTATAGCAAAAAGGATTGATAAAATTAACTATAGTTAAAATATTATCGGGGAAAGTCTGAAAGTTGTTTGATATCCTTCAAAACTATTTGAGGCTTCCCTTTGTACTGTTCTACCTTCCCACTGACATACACATATCCCCGTCCCAGGCCCGCATAACGCTTCTCTATTAGCCGCTTCAAGGGAGCTCTTTCATCAGTTTTAGCATCGGGTATCCACAAATCTAATTTATGATAGACTGAACCAGCATAAATTAGAGCGCTCCCACCGATCCATTTAGTAATTCCCGCCTGCAAATCGCAGAAAACAGTAATAGATTTAGCTCTCTCAGAAGCCGCTAATATTTTCGGGTAGTGCAACCTCAAAGAAAGCGCTCCTGCCGTTGCTTCCGACAACCGAAACTCTTCAACAATTGAGGCGCGCATCGACCACCAAGGCAGTAAATTAGCATAATTGCGAGAGGGGATTTTGGCATTGATAATCGGATTCCAAATCATCAGATTGTAAGCTTTTGCTGCAGATTCTGCCTCAGTCATTGGGCGGTGATACAATCTGGAGCGCCCGTATTTGACGAAGTAGGGACTCCAGCCTTCTTCAATCAGTTTAAGATTGTAATTTTCTGCGTCTTTATGTACGTAACAGAGGAGACGCCCGTAGTTGTCGCGGTGTTTTTGTAGAGCCACTTCAACCGAATCGTCTGTATCAAATTCTATGTCAATTTGAGCAAGTCCACCATCTGCTGTGGCGAAGTATTTTTTAGCCATTTCTGAAGCTGCTTTCCCCGCCGCAGTTACAGGTTTGGAGCCTCCCGAATGACTTTCTTCTGTATCGACACAAATCAGGCGCAGAGACTCGGTTTTGCCGTTGAGAGAAATTTTGATGCTGTCGCCATCAACTACTTTAGTTATTTGCAGGTTCGGAATTCTGGTTGCCATATTTTGAACCCTTTTGCATTTGAGATTTCATGCAGGTATCGCTTGGATTATACACGAGTTCGTTATCGCTAGCAACAAGAATTTTTGTTTATTATATTAAAATTTGCCAACAGTCGCGTATTTTATTAAATCAGGAAAAAAATCCCGAAAATCAGATTCTAAGCGTTGATAGTTAGCTGTCAAATCTTCTATGCCACTTGCCAAGTTATTTGTCCGTTTGAGTCGCGCCGACATTCTTGTAAGAGTGATGCCGATTTCGGCAATTTCCTGATAAGATGAAAGCAAGTCGCGGGCAATTATTGTGGGCAACACCCGCTGGAGAGAGTCAGGTAATATATCGCGGTTGTCTTGCAGGATTTTATAGACATCCTGAGAAAAATCCCGGAGCGGAATTTCTGAATACTCCAGCCAATTTTTAGCTAAGAAGTGGTCGTAAAACACGTCAATCAAAACTCCAGCAAACCTTCGTCTGTGAGAAGAAACAAGGCTTTTACTCGATCGCACTATTGGGTGAGAGTCCGTGTAGCTATCTACTTTGCGGTGCAAATCGATGCCCTTTCTAATTTCCTCGGAATAAAGGTTGACGGCCGAACCTTTGACAAAATCTCCTAAGAGGTTGCCAATCAGGGATTCTGGTGTGCCTTGTGATAAGAATAGATGAGCCAAATAATTCATTGCTACAGTAAAAATATCTAAGATAGCATAAGGAGAAAGAATTATGGCTGTTCTAGAATGTGTAAAACCGGGTGCTAAACTCGGTCAAATTATTCTTGCCGTCGATCTTACTGTTGCCGGTGCTGTCGATCGCATTTTAGGAAAAATTCAAGACTTAGGATATGACCCAGAAATCCGTCATCTCAACTATCCGTCTGGAGTTCACGTCTTGGCAATTCTCAAAGACGAACAGCATTCAGAAGCAGTCGATGATGACTACTTGCTGGAAGATTGGCTGCAATTAAGGTCGGAAATCAACAGCGATGCCGTTCATCTCTGGCGCGGTAAATAAGCGAATAAAAAATTAAACCGCAGATGAAAGCTGATGTAATTTTATCTGCATTCATCTGTGTTTATCTGCCTACATCTGCGGTTGCTAAAATTCCACTACGAACCACCCCGCAACTTATCCAAAACCGTCCGATACAACCATATAAAAGTTCTCGATAAGTCATAAACGAATGCGAATCTCTCCCTCTTTAGCATAGACAACAGCTTGCATAGGAGTAAGAAAATCCATTCCTAGCAGACCGTCTACAAAAGTGGTTGCAGGTAACGAGTAGGCAACTATAGGAAAATTTTCTAAACGCTCGCCCAAGCAATTAAACCAAGCCACAGCTACTACTGGTGCTTCGACAATACCGCCACCTGCTGATGTCCTAATTCTGCGTAGAGGATTTTGGATATCGCAACCAAGAGCTTCTAATATATTTACCCGCAAGACGGTATAAGTTGAGCCTGTATCAACTAATAATCTGAATTGTCTGACAGTATTACTTGTGCTAGAGGCAGCAGCTTTTAAGACGAGTAAATTTCCGTAACGCGAACACCGATAAAGTCTTTGTGAAGTCACGAGATTACCGAATAGTCATCAGGAATAGGGCCGGTGTACTCTATAGACATTGACCGGATATCTTTAAATTTTGTCAAAGCTTGGTCTATTTCCTCTCGCTCCGGTGAATGAGCTAAGACTTCACCGCGAATCACATTCCATAAATCGTCTGATTCAGTATCAGCAATTAGCACCCACTCGCGGGGATAGCGATCGCGTATTTCTGCCGCAGTCAAGATTTCTCCTGTGGGTTGGTAATCCGATCCGTTGTTATTTTGAATCGGAACTTGAGAGGGCTGGTTGGTTTCTGCTTGAGTAATTTCTTCATTTAAGAGTTGCCAAAGTCGGCGTTTTTCTTCGAGTTTGAGGGAGGCGATCGCATCTACTAGGACTTGAAAAGGAATTTGCAACTGTACGGTTTCTGGGAGCATGGCGTGTCTCAATGGATGTTGAGGTAATTTCTCTGATAACTCTTCAATTAGCTGATAACTTAGCTTTACCTAGATAATTCTTGAATACCCAACTCAGGCTAGTTACCATAATACATCACCCATTTTGTCAATATGATAAATTTCATTGGACTTCATCACTCGAGCAATTCCTTCTGTAAAGTCAGCAACTTCATCAAATTGGCATTGAATTACTATTTGAGCTTTCTGATTAACATACCCCCATTTATTACCAACTTTGACTCGCCCTAAACCCTCACACAGTTGAGTTGCTTCATCAAATTCCAGCTTACCTAGTAGGCGACCACTTTGATCGATATACCCCCATTTATTATTTATTTTGACTGCTGCAATACCCTCAGAAAAACTCATCGCCTTATCAAATTGAGCGGTGATAATTACGTTCTCGCTCTTATCAATGTAACCTATTTTTTCACCAATTAAAACTGGGATTAAGCCGGTTACAAAGTTTCCAGACCAATCAAATTTAGGTTTAATTAGCATTCGACCTACATTGTTGATATATCCATACTTATTACCAACTTTGACTCTTGCAAGACCACTAAAAAATTTGCCAGCACTATCATATCTAGGCTGTATTACTATGTTTCCAAGATGGTCAATATAACCCCACTTTTCTACTATCTTCACTGCTGCTAGACTTTCCGAGAATTCATGAGCATAATTGAATTCTGGCGAAATTACTATTTCATTTTTTTCATCTCGATATCCCCACAAATCATCTTGTTGAAATGGTGCTAGCTGAGTATTCATTGCATACAATCTCCATTGAGCTAAGTAATTTAATTTACCTAATCCTGGTTCTCTATTGTTTAAGTAAAAGGCGATCGCCTAACTTTAGTATGCAGCCGATCGCATCACAAATTTCTTTCAGAAGTAGTGTTGCAGCCTATTGAGAGCTACACTCACCAAATGTTGTCACATACCCCTTAACAGTAACTCCCATATCTAATTCCTCGTGATGAATCAGTAGGTTAGATAATTGGGCAATCAAAAATTCAATCTCGCGACGGTTCTCAAACTGGAGAAAAATACTGCTACCTTCACCCTTAATAATCACCGTTGGAATATCGCTGTCGTCTAACTGTGAATCAATATCTGGGATTATTTGTCTGATTTGCTCTTCAGTCCACATCTGACTCATTCCTCTATCTCCCGTTCAAAAATACAGCGGTATGACTTACCACTATTATTGAGAATGACACCGCAGAAAGTGCAGCGCCCCTCCCCTCTTAATTCATTATACTCTGCCAACTCACGGCAGCGACGAATAGCAGCTTGCCGATCGCTAGTAGCAACGATTGTGTCTGCATCAAGCCAAACTTTATTTGTAATTGCTCAACTAGGGGAAAAAAGGGAGCCATGAAGAGAGAGGGCTTTTTGAATAGCTTGATAAGCAGTTAAGC
>NZ_JAUBQM010000157.1:0-5063 GCF_036701245.1 Microcoleus sp. Pol14D4 | reverse complement strand
AGACCCCGAAGGATTTCAGAGTTATAAAGAAGTTCATCTTTGGCTATGGTTGATTAAAGGAATAGCCAGTAGTTACCCGGCTGTCTATTCTTTAGTAAGAGGGGAATTAAAAAGTAAATTAAAAATTCCCATACCTCGCAGTATTTCTCAGAAATCTACGGCCATTAATGAATTTAAAAATAACTTGCATTAACAGATAAAAGCTTTACTAGACAAAGCTTTACCTCAAGTAAACAAATATAAAAAAGTCACTTATTGGTGTAGTGATGAAACGCGGATAGGGCTGCATACAATTCGTCGGCGTAAGCTGACGCTTTTCGGCGTAAAGCCCATGGGGAAGCATCAATGGAAATTTGAGTGTTTTTGGCTGTATGGGGCAGTATCAATCCCTACTGGAAAGAGTTTTTTTTGGGAGTTTTCGCATTTAGACAAAGTTTGTTTTGAAGCATATTTACAACTTTTGTCAATACAATATCCTCATGAATTACACATTATTCAAGTTGATAACGCACCCGCTCATAAGTTGGACTCATCTGAATTACCAGACAATGTTATTTTACTATTTCAGCCTCCGGCTTGTCCGGAAGTAAATCCGACAGAAAGAGTGTGGGAATATCTGAAAGATTTTTTAGCTTTGTCGGTGTTTAGTAATCTTGACGAACTCCGCACAAAAGTCAAGGAAATTTTGGCATCTTTCACCGATCGTGTCATTGGTTTTCTTACCGGATGGTCGTGGATTTTACATTCTTTATCTCTATCACATCTTTAAAAAAATGGTATTAGATCAAATCGCATAATTACTTATAGCAATCCTCGCATCATTTGTGAATTTCTTACTCCCCAGCGAGCGGGTTCGGGGAGGGTTTGGGTGGGGTAAAAAATTTACGACTCATGCAAGGATTGCTATATGCAGGACTACCCTTAATTAAGCGCGGCCTACCGTCCCCTGTATCGGTGGACACAGTTCGATGACGTGCAGGAGATGTCCCGCGTTGTTAAACAAACCGAGAATGTATTCCGGCGCGCTGTGCAGTTTTTTTTTAAGGTGACAGGGGGGGAACTGCTTCGACTACGCCTCTGCTATCCAAGGCCCAGCGATCGTCCCATACATCAAATAGCAACATCAACATCTAGATACCATTTAAGATTTTAGATTGTAAAAGTCTCCCGATAAAACATTTTGATAAATTTCGCTGAGTTTTGCAACAATTACGAGTCTTTTGGAATTCTAGAGCTATCTTGGAAAAAGTGTATTTTCAGGAGACTCAACTAATATGGGTTGGTTTAAAAGACTGTTCGGACTCGAAAAGCCTGAAGCCCCGGCTGAACCGATGGCACAAGTAGTACAGCAAGCAGCACAAGCGCAATCCATCGCTCCTGCTAAAGTCGGCCCAGACGGAAACTTTGACGAGAGTGGCTTAGCGAAGCGGGTTGCTTTAGCTTTTGACAGCGATGCAGAAGTTGCTGATATCGAGACTGTTTATGTCGCTCAGCTCAGCAGCACAGTTGTTCTCAAAGGTCAAGTTCCCAGTCAGGAAATTCTCGACAAGTTGGTAGCGATCGCCTCTGCTGAAGAAGGTGCAACAAACGTGCAAACCGATCAGGTGACAGTCGGGTAGTTCTTCCCAAGCGAAGCAGTTTCGCTCCGGGCGCGGCTCGAATTAGTCAAAAGCTCGATTAAACCCGCGGCGGCGGGTTTTTTCTTGCCCTCTGCCCCTCAAAATATTAATTTTTGTAAATTTAACGAATTCATCTTAAAAAACAGTATAATTGAATACAGAAACTAAAAAAGTTTTAGCCAAAAAAACCCAAGGTAGCCTGACTGCCCTTTTTATCTCCATACATATAAGGATCAAAAAATATGAAACTCACTTATCGCGGCGCACACTATGAGTACGACATTCCGACTGTCGATATGATCGAAGGCGAAGTCGCGGGCAAATATCGGGGCCAAAACTGGAACTATCGCTATCCCAGACACATTCCCGCCCCAAATAAATACGGCGGTACAAACTATACTACAAAGCGAGATCCTCAAGCTGGCGATCGGGATAGCGCAGCAGTTCGCACCCCAGGGGCGGTTGAATCTTACCCAACAGTTGTGGAAGTGGCGCAAGTCCACCAAGCGAATATTTGCAATATTCTCGATCGTAGAAAGCAAGCAGCCAAAGCCAATGGCGATGAAAGACTGCTGCGCTTGCTAGAAATTGAGTCGAGACAGATGGTGTGTTAGAGAAAAGCTTCAGAAAACAAAGCGTTTGTCAAGAGGGGGGGGAATCAACAGCGGCTTGATTTCCCCCCTCTTCCCATAAAGCAATTTTCAGGTAAGTGAAGTACAAATAAACCAGTTTCTGTCATCCCTTGACACAAACCACCTGCTTCAGAGTCGCCACAACTTCCACCAAATCCGACTGCTGACTCATCACCTCATCAATCGGCTTATAAGCCCCCGGAATTTCATCTAAAAATTGCTCATCTTTCCGGCACTCAACCCCCTCAGTCTGCCGCACCAAATCATCAAGAGTGAATACATTTTTAGCTTGAGTGCGAGACATCAACCGCCCCGCACCGTGACTGCAACTACAGTAACTTTCAGCATTTCCCTTCCCTTTAACAATGAAAGACTTCGCCCCCATCGAACCCGGAATAATGCCGTAATCCTCTACATCCGCGCGCACGGCACCCTTGCGAGTCACATACACATCTTCGCCAAAATGCACCTCTTTTTCCGCGTAATTGTGGTGGCAATTCACCTCTAATAACGGCTTAACAGATTTGCCGCCCGCGACGTGCTTTTCCACAATTCGCTTAAACCGATTCATCATCACATCGCGATTAAAACGAGCATAATCTTGCGCCCACTGCAAATCGTGCCAGTAAGCCTCAAACTCCCGCGTCCCCGCTACAAAATAAGCCAAATCTTTGTCAACCAGATTAATTTCTGCCAGTTTAGCTAAATCTTTAGCAGTCTCGATGTGCTGCTGTGCGAGCAAGTTTCCAATGCCGCGAGAACCAGAGTGCAGCATCAGCCAAACAAAGTTTTCAGTATCAACACAAACCTCAATAAAATGATTGCCGCCACCGAGGGAACCCATTTGTTTTAAGGCTTTATTGTCTTGGTGCTGCACGCCTTGATGAAGTTCCTTAAACTCCCCCCATCTCTGCCAGTTAGTGACAGTTTTTTCTACTTCTTTATTTTCCGCAAATCCCACGGGAATTGCGGCTTCGATATCGAGGCGAATTTGTTTGAGTTTACCTTCTAATTTGTTGGCGGTGAAAGGCATTTTAATGGCAGCCATCCCACAACCAATATCCACGCCAACAGCAGCCGGAATAATCGCTTCTTTTGTGGCAATTACTGAACCGACTAAAGCACCTTTTCCTAAATGTACGTCGGGCATTAGTGCGACGTGTTTGAATACAAAGGGCAAAGATGCTACGTTGGCGGCCATCTTGGTTTCTTTTTCGCCCAGGGCGTGATTGGCCCAAGATAATACTGATTTTGGGGCTGATATTTCTAATTTTTCGTAGGGCATTTTTGTTTAAATTTGTTATTTTGTAGTATTATTGTAACACAATAATGCGATCGTGTCAAATGCACCTGACTGACTAATTTTAGTAGGGTGTGTCAGCTTAACATCAAATGCAGCACCGATATTGTTTGTGAGTCCGACAGTCCGACAGGGAATGAATTCCCTGTCTCATAGCAAAAATCCTCTAAAAGAGGACTAAAATCGATCGCACTTCCCGTCAAAATCTACAGTCGGTTTCAACCGACTTTCGCTATGAGGCAGGGGTTTCAACCCCTGTCGGACTGTGGGAAAGCGAGTCAAAAGCTAACACGGCACAAGAAGCGTTTTGTATTGGAAATCCTTAAGAAATGTCTAAAGATTGAATGAATAATTGACTGTACGGTGCCGATTCTTGTACCTTCGCCAGGGAACCAAACAACTCTTTTCCCCCGAAGATAACTAATGTCTTCTGTTTAGAGTCAGGTTCTTGAGTCAGGATTTGTGAATGAACGGACAGAATGCTATCTGAATCCCAACGATAGAAATAGTGCAAGTCGCCGCAAAGCTGTTCTTTAAGATCCTTGAGAGTAGGGTAAAGTTCTTTACACGAACGTGGCTCGTGACCGATTAAAATTAGTTGATCAGATATTTCCATTTTGTTAATATCGATTAGATACATGAGCCCTTCATCAGTATTAACTAGAATGAGATCGTCCGATAGGTAGCACATATAGTAGCCAAAACCGTTATCCGCATGAGGCCATTTGCATATTCCAAGTAGATTACACTCAGGAAAACTGAATCGGCTGATTTGTCGCCCACAATCATGTACAACCACAAATTCGCTACCGGCAGGATGAAATTCTGGAGGCGCTGTGTCATCGGGACATGGAACTTCCACGGCGTGAATTTCCATACCATCATCATAAAGCCAGTAAATTTGCTGTAAGCCCTGACCCTCAGCAGCGCAAATAGCTAAAATTTGGTTTTCCGGGTGCGGGTAAAACGAGAAGGAACTCGATCCAAAAGGGTCTTCGAGCAAAAGTTTTCGCTGGATTTGCCATGAATTGGTATCACGAATTTGAATCTCGACTTCCTCGCCTTCAATTACTTTCATGCACCAAAAACGCACGCCGTCTGCATCAAACCAGCAGTCTTCAAATTCATTCTCGTTATCCAAAAAATAATACTTAACATGAGGGTTACGTAGCTTTTGTTCGTACACTAGCTGGTTTTCTGCTGTCATAACTGCTAAGTGATTGCCATTTGCCATAATTGCTGCCAGCAAATCGCCTTTGGGACTGATGGCTAAACAGCTAATTTCGTCGGCAAGCTGGTATTCGTATTTGGGCGACAAGTTGCGATCGACTAAAGTGACCTTTTTGCGATCGCCACTGACAATCGTCGCCCACTCGGAATTAATGGGTTGGTTTATGTATGAGAACGACCAATCAATTTTTATTTCATGTTTTGGTGCTGGGGGGGTGACAAAAAGGTCTACGAGATAGACTGTATAAGGGTTGCGGCCCGCATACCTTGTTGATAAAAGCG
>NZ_JAUBQM010000156.1:0-5247 GCF_036701245.1 Microcoleus sp. Pol14D4 | reverse complement strand
GAAATAAGTTTATTGGCTCGCGTTCTGGGACTACTTAGCTCAGATACTCCAACCAGCGGTTATTGAGCAGTTACCAATATATTAATATCTAAACCGAGGAGATCTTCGGGTCTATCGATATCTGCAAGAGTGGGAAGATAAGCAATATTTAGATCTAGCTTTTGGGCGATCGCCCGGGTACAAGCCAATACTTCACTGCTTCCCCACTGAATGCCACCGAACAATTCCGGTATCGATCGCCGCAGCCCGATCAGATAATAACCTCCGTCTTTGGCTGGGCCCAAAACTAAATCGTGCTGGCTCAGTTCATCAAAAGCTTGTGCCATGATTTCTGCTTTCAAACCAGGACAATCAGTGCCGATAATTGCAGTTTTCTCAACCCCTGAATTAAAAGACTTTTGAAACGCTGCTGTCATTCTTGCGCCCAAATCACCGTCTCTTTGATTTTGACAAATAATATCATTTCCCAACCACTCTTGCATCAGTTGTTGGCTGCCGCCGGCTCGGTGAATTTCTACGGATAATCGGCGGGCTTGTTGGAGAGAGAGAGCGCAGGCGATCGTCCGTTGAGCCATCAAGCGGTGAAGGTTGGCAGCACCTGCTTTTCCCAGCACGGGAATTAGTCGAGTTTTGGTTGTTCCCGGTTCGGGATAGCGAGTGAAAACAATCAGTTTTTCGGACATCATTTATCGTTCAGGAGTTTTAAAGGAAGGAACCGCAGAGTCGCAGAGGAAGAAAAGAGAAAGAGCTAACAACTGATTCACCGATTGCAGATCGATGTGGGTGGGTTAGGCAATGACTTAATTTAATCGCAGCGCCCCACTCACCACACAATAAATTTACTTAAAAATAGCCAGCGGTTAGCTCATTTCTAGCATTCGTTGGATCGGCTGTAAGGCTGCTAGTTGAATATCTTGGGGCATGGTAATTTCAGGGGTTTGATTTTTTAGGGATAGATACAATTTTTCCAAGGTATTTAATCTCATGTGCGGGCATTCGTTGCAAGCGCAGTTATTATTGGTGGAAGGAGCGGGGATGAAGCGTTTATGCGGAGCTTGCTTTTGCATTTGGTGAATGATTCCCGGTTCAGTCGCGACAATAAAAGCTTGGCTGGAACTACCTTGAGAATATTTGAGCAAAGCAGTGGTAGAGCCGATATAATTGGCGTGGCGCAGCACGGGAGGTTCGCATTCTGGGTGGGCAATTATTTCGGCATCGGGATTTTCGATTTTGAGTTGAACTATCTTTTTTTCTGAGAAGTTTTCGTGGACCATGCAAGCTCCTTGCCAGATCTCCATGTTTCTCCCCGTTTGTTCCATGACGTAGCGACCGAGATTGCGGTCTGGTCCAAAAATTATCGGCTGATTTTCGGGAATTTGGTTGACAATTTTAACAGCGTTAGAACTGGTGCAAATTATATCGCTCATTGCCTTAATTGCGGCGGTACAATTAATGTAGGAAATTACCAAATGTGCTGGTCGATCGGCTTTGAAAGCTGCAAAGGCTTCGGGAGGGCAACTGTCGGCGAGGGAACATCCAGCATTTAAGTCTGGCAACAATACTAATTTGTCGGGATTGAGAATTTTTGCGGTTTCGGCCATGAAATGAACTCCGGCAAAAACTATGACATCGGCGCTGGTGTTGGCGGCTTTGCGGGCAAGTTCTAGGGAGTCGCCAATGAAGTCTGCGATGTCTTGAATATCGGAGTCTTGGTAATAGTGGGCGAGAATGACGGCGTTTAACTCTTGTTTGAGGGCGTTAATGGCTGCAAACAAGTCGTGGGGCAGTCGGGTTTGAGTAAAGTTCGGAGCAGGTGCGGTGGTAAACACAGTTAGAATATTCCGGGGAAGGTGGCGAAGACAGCTAAAGTGTATTTTGAATTATAGTTGAATTCACCAAAAAGTGCTGGCTGTTCAGTGGGGCCAATCTAAAATCCAAAATATGCTGCGGGAGAGTTCAAAAATTGGTCGCTGTTTCTTATGCTGAGTAAGAAGGGGCTAGGGAGCGATCGCACATGACAAATCACATGAATAAAGCTAAATCTATCAAAATTGCGGTGGTGGGGGACGTTCACGATCGCTGGGAACCTGAAGACGGCGAAGCCCTGAAGCATCTGGGCGTTGATTTGGTGCTGTTTGTGGGGGATTTTGGCAATGAGTCGGTGGAGGTGGTGCGGGCGATCGCCCAATTGGACATTCCGAAAGCAGCGGTGTTTGGGAACCACGATGCTTGGTACACGGCGACTGAGTGGGGCCGCAGTCAGTGCCCCTACGATCGCACTAAAGAAAATTGGGTGAAACAGCAGTTAGATTTAATGGGGGAAGCTCACGTCGGTTACGGGAAAAGGGATTTTCCAGAATTGGGCGTAACTGTGGTGGGAAGCCGCCCGTTTACTTGGGGGGGATCGGAGTGGAAGTACGGTGATTTTTACTCGGAGTGGTTTGGGGTAGAAAGTTTTGAGGAATCGGCGCGGCGCATAGCAGCGGCTGCGGCGGATGCCGATTGCGAAAATGTGATTTTTTTGGGTCACACGGGCCCTACGGGGTTAGGAGAGGCTCCTGAAGACCCCTGCGGGCGAGATTGGAAGCCACTGGGCGGGGATTGGGGCGACCCGGATTTTGCGGAGGCGATCGATCGAACTCGTACCACAGGAAAGCACATACCGCTGGTAACTTTTGGTCATATGCACCACAAACTGCGGCACACGAAGCAGGAGTTGCGGAAGTCGCTGGAGGTGAGTGCGGAGGGTACAGTTTATTTGAATGCCGCCAGCGTACCGCGAATTGTGGAGAGAGAGTGCTCGAAACTGCGGAATTTCTCGATCGTCCTGCTGGAAAATGGAGCAGTGTCGGAAGTGTCTCTGGTATGGGTAGGCGAAGATTTCGCGGTAGAAAGAGAACAAATTCTTTATCGGCGCGCTGAATCTGCGGCTATTTGTAGTTAGAGACATTTGCTGGTATGATAAAATTTATGCGCCAGGAGAGGTGGCAGAGTGGTCGAATGCGCCTGACTTGAAATCAGGTGAACCGCAAGGTTCCGTGGGTTCAAATCCCACCCTCTCCGTTTAACAATTCTCTTGTCCGTTAAGGGTTTCAGATTATCTATCCCCTCAAGAGTTCCCTTTGCCGCTCATCTTTGGCTCACTCATGGTATTTGGCCACAAAAAAACACCCCCGCAGGGGTGCTGTTGCTTACCAGGTAATTTTTCTAGCTAACTGACTTAACTAAACCCTTCCTCATCCGCTGGGTCGCCGTAGGGGTCTTCGCTCGCGGGGATGACATTGCCGAACATTCCAGCATCCGCTACGTAGTCTGCGGGGTCGCCGTAGGGGTCTTCGCTGGCCGGACTCACGTTACCGAACTGTCCGTAGTCTGTACCGGCGTAGTCTGCGGGGTCGCCGTAGGGGTCTTCGCTGGCCGGACTCACGTCGCCGTACTCTCCGTAGTCTGCGGGGTCGCCGTAGGGGTCTTCGCTGGCCGGACGCGCATTGCCATACTGTCCGGGATTTGAGGGATCTTGGTAATTACCGTCAGGATCGACTTGCTCGCTGTCGGGCCCGACGATCGCATCTTTTAACTTCCGAAAAAATCCGTCTACCATGATAAAGTTCCTCTTTTTTATGTGTTGAAAAACTGGTGTTTTAGATTGGGAATCCCAGATTTAATTAAAAATCTCCAATCGGTAATCTAAAATCTCAAATCGTTAGGCTACTGTGCCGGAACAGGAGCTGTAGCTTCCGGCAAGCTAGTAAGGTCTCGACCGGTATTTTGGTTGTTGTAGCCTTGGAATTCCCGGTAACGCATTGCCTCGGACTCCGGAACTTTAATTCCTCCAGGCGGGGGCGTTACCCAGTGAGCGCGATTCTGGGCATCGCGGTAGTAAACGCGACCGTTTTTGGAAAGGTAATATTTTCCCTGCGACCCCTGTTGTTGCTTGTTTTTATGCTGGTTGTAGAGGTAGTAAAGGGCCGCTGCTCCTGCTAAAGTAATCCCTACTTTTTGAGCATTGCTCAGTCCTTTTTTCGCTTGTGGGGAAGGAGCTGAGCCGCGATTAGTTTGCACTCCTCCAGCGCGAGTATCGTCAACAGGAGGCGGAGGAGCGTAAGTTCGCTCGCTAGAACCGCAAGCACTCACAAAGGGAAAGGTCAGCAGCGTTGTCAGCAGCAGAGCCACGAAGCGCGATCTTTGAGGTTCGGGTTTGATTGTGTTCATTGCCGCTCCGAATTGTCGGGATGATAGGTAGGATGTGTTCTGGCGAGGTTGAGAAACCTGAGCTGCTGCTAACAGTTTTTAGAGTAAATTAATTTCTCGAAGCAATTTTGACCAAAGTAGTTGCTGAGAATTTATCAACAGCGCAGGTACGGTATTGCGTTTCTATTTAATCATGCTGCAATCTCTCGATGATTTACTCATTCTAGGGATATAAATAAAGTTTCTTTTATTTCAGTCTGGAGGTATATGCAAATGCGCGCCTTCTGGTAACAATAAATTCGGTTTGTGGACTGCTAAGCAGACGGACGGGACGAGTGCGAAGCTCAAAGCAGCACTGGGGAGGGAAAGGAGGCGGGAGGTTTAAGTTTGGCGGTGTTTAATTGCGCCGGACGGCTTGTCAAAGATACCTGCAATTTTTTCGTGGGAATTCTGGAGAGGTCGATCGCACTATTGTAGAAATCTATTAACAGCCAGAGAAAGCCCCCACAGCTTTTCGGATATTTATGAAATTAAAGAATTTATTTACTGCTGGATTGTCCATCGCAGTTGTATTTACTGCGGTCAAATATCTAACTTTTTCAAATCAACAAAACCAAGTCAAGGAATTGCTGCAAACCAAACAGTGTCCCGAATGTAATTTCAGCAATGCCAACCTAAAAGGATTAGACTTGCAAGGAGTCAACTTGCAGGGAGCTAACCTAGAAGGTGCTAACTTATCAGGAGCAAAATTGGCTAATGCCAACCTCAAAAATGCCAATTTAAATAGAGCCAACCTCACGGGAGCTGATTTGGGATGTGCCGGCATCACTTTCAACCTTGAGGCTAATGAAAAAGAAGCAAATATGGATTTTAATGTCACCGCTGTTCCACAACAGAATAACCCAGAAAATTCAGTAGTTGGTTTCAAAATGAAAGCAACGGATAGAGGAGCGACAATGCGTTTCAACCTCATGGGATGCCAGGGCTATTTCATTCTAAATAATTCCTTGAGTGTGTTAAGACCAAAGCCAGCAAGTCGTTGAGCTTGAGCCATAT
>NZ_JAUBQM010000155.1:0-5339 GCF_036701245.1 Microcoleus sp. Pol14D4 | reverse complement strand
CTGCCTATCTTTTTTTACCACAAGTTGCCTCAATCCTTACTAGCTATGGGTTTGGGGTGGGTTGTCACCCCCCCAGGCCGTAACCAGGTTTGTCCGGGTTGGGATTTGCCAGCATATAAGCTAAGATTTTCGCCAAGCCGGCTTCGATCGAAAATGAAACTCGCTTGGATTCTATTACCACCAGCCACAACTGCTCTTTTAAAAGTAAAGTATCTAGGCTACCTTGGATGATAACGCCTTCATCTTCTTCGGAAATTTAAACTGATTTTTTGGGTTTAATGTAGAAAGGATGCAGATAAAACTCGCCGACAAATAACAGCGGATAGGCGCTCGACAAACTAATGTTGTTTTCCAGCATTGGCGGATACTCTAGCAAGTTGCAGTAACCCGCTTTAATCAGATTTAGCTGTCGTTTTTGAAAGTCGGTGATTTCGGGCATCTCGTTTTGCCATTCTCTAAAAAACTGGTCGTCTGTGACAAGTTGCAGGTCAAAAAGCGTTTTTAATTCTTCTAATGTGACATTGTTAGCGTGAATTGTTTGAACTCTAATTCAAGCACATTAATTTTATGGATACTTATAATTTTATCAAATTCCCAGCTAATAATATTATCTCGCTCAAAAGATAGCGAAATTGGTTCGTAGTTAAGACGAAGAGTCGCGCTCCAACTACCTCTGACTTCCAGTCTTCACTACGAAATGGTAACGGTTATTTTACCGAAGATGATATAATTCAAAAGTGAATTCTGCTAATTCCAAATTTTTTGCAAATTGAGAACAAATCCCGGTAAAACATTTTCCCCAGAAAGGGTGAGAGGAGATTGTAAAACTTCCACTTCTTGACCGGGACGATAAAATTCTACTTCTCGTTTTTTCGGTTAATCAACCAACCCAAACGACAGCCATTTTGCATATATTCTTGCATTTTTTCCTGAGTCTTTGTCAATCTGTCACTCGGAGAAAGAAACTCAATTACAAAATCCGGACACAAGGGGATAAATTTGTCTTTTTGTTCGGGTGTCAAAGCTGCCCAGCGGGCTTTTTCTACCCAGGAGACATCAGGAGAGCGATCGGCTTTATTGGGCAGAGTAAACCCTGTGGAGGAATCAAACACTTCTCAGAGTTCAGTTCGATCGTTCCACGTCCAGATTTGAGCATTCGCTGTTGAGTTGCTTTTTCCCGTTTCTCCTCCGGTTGGTGGCATGACAATTAATTCTCCGTTGGCGTTCCGTTCAAGTTTCAACTCCGGGTTTTCTTCGCACAGTTGATAAAACTGTTCAGAAGTTAGTTTGATAATGGAATTGAGGTTTAAGGTGATAGCAGTCATTGTTATTTACCTGCTGTTTGTAGGAACTTGATTAAGAATTAAAAATGGGATAATTCATTTTTAATTCTTAATTGTTAACTTTTAATTCTACTGCAATTGTTTGATTCTGTTGAGCGCGTCTTGATAGGCGCTGGTTCTTCCGCCTTGCTTGTAAAGTTCCGCTGCTTTTTGAAAGTCGGCAATTGCTTTTGCTTGGTCTTTGTTGTCCAGGTAAGCTAAAGCTCGGTTGTAGTAAGCGTCGGCAAAACCGGGATTGGCTGCGATCGCCAGCGTGTATGCTTGAATAGCAGTGGAACCGCGTGTGGGTTCGAGTGGGGGCAAGGCGGCGGTGATGAAAGTGCGCGCATTACCGATATTAAAATACAATTCAGGGGTATATTTGGGCTTGAAAGCGAGTGCTCTGTTGAAATCCGCGATCGCCTCCCAAGCATCTCCTTGATCTAACAGCGAAAGTCCTCGAAAATAATAAGCTTGGGCGTCTTGAGGATTGGCGGTGGATACCGGGCCGATAGTGGCGGGAGTATTGTCTACTTTCAACTCGGATTTGTTTATTCCCGCCGCCACTAGCTTCGCGATAAATGTATTGATTGGAACTGCTGCGTTAAATCCGGTTTTAATCGGGGCGACTTCGCCGGAACTCGTTTGCGCGAAACCAAATTCCCCTTGTCCGTGTAAACCGATGACTCGGCCTTCGGAGTCAAAAACTGGGCCGCCACTCATGCCACTCCAAGTTACGGCCTGATAACGCAAAGTGTAACCTTCCGGGCGGCTGCCAGGGCGGCTGGTAACGAGTCCGGGAGAGAGTTCGGGTTCTCGTTGGGCGCCGAAAAGTCCGCCCGTAGCGGGATAGCCGTAAACGAAGATTTGAGTGCCGATGACGGCTTGATCGGAATCTGCGATCGTCGCGACTGGATATTCTTCGGGGCTTTCAAATTTGACTACGGCTAAATCCGGGTCAGTTTCGGCAGTTTGCAAACGGGTGACGGAGGTTGCTTGATAGTTTTTGCCTAAAGACGTGCGAACGGTGTATTTCACGTCTGCTTTTTCTACGACGTGATTGACTGTTAAAACTGTGTAAGTTTTGCCTTTTTTGGCAATAATTACGCCAGAACCGTCTCCTAGGGAACTGTTAATTTGTACTGTCAGCGGCCCGGCAATGCTGGCGACTTCTTGGGGGGTTTTGGCGATCGCGGGTTGGCTGATGACTATGGTTAAGGCTGCGGTAGTTCCTGCTAGCAGGGTGGTTAAGGTGTCGTAACGAGAAAAATTTATATTCATGGCTATTGCTAATTAGTAGTTGGGTAGCGGGATTTGGCGGAGAAAGGGCGATCGGCGATTTGTGCTTTTTTGTGTTTAGTTTTATTACTGATTTGACGCAAAGGATCTCGGCTTTGTTCTTTAGTGATAATTTTACTCGCTTTTTTGTTCCGCGATTCCCTTGTTGACTGTAGGGTGAGTACGCTGCACCTTACTTAATCTCAACGTAGGCTGCCCAACTTACTTATTAAAACTAAACAATACATGACTCGAACTCGGTGGTTAGTTCTTCCTTAGTCATCGTTCCCCGTGCGACTCGCATGACTAAATCATATGCTCGATCGTCCGTCAAATTCAGAGTGCAACCATTCAAACGCAAAAAGGTATCTGTCACCGCAAAAGCCGTTCGTTTATTGCCGTCAATAAAGGGATGATTCATCGCTATGTGATAGAGATAGGCGGCAGCTTGTTCGCTAATTGTTGTATGCAAAAATTGACCGCCAAAAGTTGCTTGCGGTTGAGCCAAAGCCGACTCCAACAAGCCTTCGTCTCTGACGCCTGGAGTGCCACCAAAGCTAGAAATTTGGTCTGCATGAAGTTCTAGCACTTCATCTAGAGAGAGAAATTTAGGAGTTGGCAAGGCGACGGTAAACCTCCTCTCGTTCTTTTTTAGATGCTAGGTAAGCGTTCCAAACATCACTTTTTTCTGATTTTACAGGCTGTTTTGCCTTCAGGGCTAGTACAAACTCAAGCACTTCTTTCAACATAGGTTCTGGTACTTGGTCTAGTTCTTGAAGAAGTTGGTCTTTTGCGGTCATATTTTGTCGCAGTTATTTTACAACTATTTTATCCTAATTCATAAAACTTTTGCAACTGAGAGATTGTACGCGAGCATCTGTAGGGACACGGCACTGCCGTGTCCTTACCCGGAGTTTTTTAAATTGGTATTATAACCCTTTTACAACCAACAGATTAGATAATCAACTACTGTTCGATCGCACTTACAAATTTTGATATTCTGCAACCCATTCAACGATCGCCTCAGTCAACCCGTCTAACGTGTATTCTTTGGCTTCTACGTCTAACTTACCCAATAATTTCTGACAACTTTTGGAAGTTTCCGGCCCGATGGATGCGATGCAAACCTTTTCCAACCAATCCTGATATCCGGACAACTGCGGGCTTTGTTCTATGAGCTTGCAAAAGTTATGCACGGTTTTGGAACTGGCAAATGTTATGATATTTACGGCTTGATTTAGGAGTGCGGAGAGGGCGATCGGGTCGATAGTTTCGGGACAGCAAGATTGGTAAGCTGGCACTTCTATTACTTGCGCTCCTTTGGCGGTGAATTCTTTAACTAAAATTTCTCTGCCGCCGCTTTCTACTCTCGGAAATAGGATTTTGCAGCTTTGCAAGTTATCGGGGAAGTTATCGACTAGGGAATCGGCGACAAAGTTGGGGGGAATAAAGTCTGGTTGTAGAGAGTGCGATCGCAAACTTTCTGCTGTTTTTTTCCCGACAACGGCGATTTTAATCCCAAACAAACTCCGGGCGTCTTTGCCTTTTGCTTGTAAGCGTTGAAAAAAGCAGTCTACAGCGTTGTGGGAAGTGAGAATTAACCAGTGAAAGCTTGACAATTGTGCGATCGCACTGTCTAACGGTTCCCAGGTGGACGGCGGCCCAATTACCAAGGCGGGCATTTCGATAACGCGGGCTCCTTGTTGTTGGAGTCGATCGCTAAATTCAGCAGACTGAGAAACCGATCGCGTGACTAAAATGGTTTTTCCTGCTAGCGGCAATTTGCTGTTATTAGTGGTGACAGGTGTATCGATCATATTTGTGCTTTCTGGCTGGATTAAATATTCGCGCAATCTAACTACTTCCCCAATTACCATCACGCAAGGCGATAGAGATTGACCTGCTGTTTGCTGTACAATGTTCGAGAGAGTGCCCAGCCAAATTTGCTGTTCGGGGCGGCCACAATCTCGGATAATGGCGATCGGAGTTTCGGCCGATCGTCCGTGCTTTTGCAATTGCCAGATGATCTCGCTTAAATTGCGTCCTCCCATCAATATTACCAAAGTTTCTATCTGCACTAATGCTTCCCATTCCAAAGCATCCGGTTCATGGGCGCTCATCACTGCAAAACAGCGACTCATTACCGGATCTGTGAGGGGAATTCCTGCTAGTAAAGGTGCAGCTAATGCGGAGGATATTCCGGGTATTACTTCAAACTCGCAGCCCGCTGCGATTAATGCTTGAATTTCGGAACTGGAGCGACCAAAAATAAACGGATCGCCGCTTTTTAGCCGCACGACTTGTTTGCCTAACTTGCAATGTTCGACCAGCAAACGGTTAATTTCTTGCTGCTGTGTGGAAGGTTTGCCGCCGCGTTTCCCGACTTCTATTTTCAGACAAGTTGCTGGGATTAATTCCAGTTGCGGGATGTCGATTAGAGCGTCGTAGATTAAGACTTCGGCTTGGGATAGCAGTTTGTGCGATCGCACTGTCATCAAGTTACAATCTCCCGGCCCCGCACCGACTAGATAAACTTTCCCTTTGTGGTTTTTCACAATTCCTCCTCGACCTCCTCGATCGTCTCGATAGTATAGTTTTATGAATATTGGGGTGCTTCGGTGCACCCTACCCTACCCTATAATTTAATCAGATTTTTCAAGCAGCCTGTAGATACTGTCTTGACCTGTCAAGGGGTAGCAGTCAAATAATTAGGATCGAAAGGCTTTTGGGACTTTAAAA
>NZ_JAUBQM010000154.1:0-5350 GCF_036701245.1 Microcoleus sp. Pol14D4 | reverse complement strand
GGCTGCAATGAATGATGAATACATGATGCTTCTTCTCAAGTCCTTTTGTCAAGACTGATTGAGATGCTCTTACCCTGCATCCCAAAGCAGTATAGGTATTATCGGCGCAGGACAGGGTTTGTCAGTTGCAGCTAAACAAACGTCGAAGTGGATGATAGCAGTCTCAGTTCCAAATAATCCTGGCTCAGTCTAGAGTAGAATAAATGAGCAGGTTGAATCCGCGAAACTAAATTATTGACAACCTATAGGGAAAAAAGGGATACGCCAGTGTCAGAGAACAGATTGTCCATCACCGCCAAAGTACCTTTAACTGCTCAACAGCAATGGGAAAATTTTATCGCTCATCACGGAGCACGTTGGCAAGGGGTATTGGTTAGATATGATGCCACAGGGCAGGTTCTCGATATTCTGGATTCTGTAAGGAGCTTAATTCCTTCTGACGATCGGCAAACAGTCACCCATTCCACCGACTTCAGGAGTCGGATGACAGAAACAGTAATGCAGAAACAATGGGTTTTGACCTTGGGTAATCCGCTGATTATCCATCCGTTTGCTCCAGAGGCTTATCTGCTTTTTAATCCCCATTCTTCTGACACAATGGTTGGGCCGGATCGAACGGGTTCAAGCTTCTATTTTGAGCATTACCTCGTGGCATCAGGAAAAAGAACAAGTGCGGCGGCGATATACCAATCTACGGCAAATAGCCCTCAGCCTAACCTGTGTTCATTGTTTAGAGAGAGCAAGGAAGAGGTAGGGAAACCTTGGTGGTCTGAACAAACTCAGTGTAGGATCGATCGAGTCAACGCCCTCAAGCTTCCTGCTCAAACGGAAGGCGGGACTTACAGCATATTCCACGCAAATAGAGTACACCTTAATCCCAAACACTTACCAAAATGGTTGACAAACCCTTGCAACCGTACTCCATAAACCTGGAAATTGCTGTATGTTTCATTGGATGAGATGGCTCAACTGCCAGTTCCTCCTCAACCGAGTGAAATACAAGGCGATTTTCTACAAATCCAATTTCCCGATGCAATAGAGGTTGTTCTTTCGAGCGATCGATTCAAGACTCCCTATTCTGCCTCCATGAGTTGGATCCCAGATACCAATGATACACAGCGAAGCTGTACTTTAATCTACGGACAACCGGATCAAAAGGCTGATGTATTCGCCATTTAACAGCCTCAAATTTCCACTTCTGGATGAATGAGCTGGTATCCTTCTGCTTTGAGCTTCTGATTCGATATGCGCCGATTATTCGATCGCTCTGTTGTATCTGACCCATCCCATTGCACTTCAGGTAATTCGTAGCGATCGCACAGTTGTTTAAACAATTCACGAGCAGTAATTGGAACATCACTCACTAGGTTATAAACTCCTTCTAATTGACGCGCGAGCGCCAACTCACTTGCTGATACAATGTCGTCCAGATGAATCCAGTTCGTGAAATTATTGCCTGTGCCTGGGCGAGTTGTGCCTGCAAGCTTACTTAACCGTTTCTTGAACTCGCGATCGGGTCCATAAATGGCTGCAAGGCGAAAGATACATACTTTCAAATCAGGGCTGGATGCTGACAGCAAAACTTGCTCTGTCTCATGTAAAATCTCTGCATGTCTGTCAGCGGGTGCCACCGGTGAAAGTTCACTAACCCAGGCTCCATTACTATTGCCATACACCCCAGAACTACTGGTATATATGAGTTGTTTTATGTTGGGAAAATGCTTCAAGGCAAGAGCAAGGTTGTTGGCCGTATGCAGGTATGTCTCCTCGTACATATCGGAATCTACTTGTTGGTTTGCTGTAGGGGCGAGACTCAGGAAGACCACATCTTGATTTTGCAGGATCGTCTGTAATGTCTCTTCATCGCAGCGCTTCAGGACGATGACCTGGTTAGCAACCTTCTGTAACTCCCCAATCCGTTCTTGCGTTGTCGTCGTTGCAGTGATTACGTGACCCAGGTTCCGCCAATGCTGGGCAACTGCACTTCCAACATAGCCACAACCAATAATTATAGCGTTCATCCGTTTTTTCAACTTTTGAGATAGAAGACTCTAGATTGCATCCAAAATAACAATATATCCTAGTTAAAAAACTTTACGCACTGTCCGGCGTCTATTGGATTTGCTTTAGGGGCATTTCATGCTGATTTTTCGCCATATCATCCCTTGATTATGCAACGCGGAGTTAATCAGCATTGACAAACAAGCGAGAACGAGTAATAAAACGTTCTCCATCCGGCCCTTCCAGGGAAAAATCGCTGCCTCCGGGTCCCGATGCCACATCTATAATTAACTGCGTGTGCTGCCAATTTTTGTATTGCTGCGCTGCAATATAAAACGGACAACCGCCTATTTCGCCGAGTAATACGTCACCATCACCGATTATCAATTCCCCGTTGGGATAGCACATGGGACTACTACCGTCGCAGCAGCCACCGGATTGGTGAAACATCAATTCTCCGTGCTGAGTTTTGAGATGGTTGATTAATTTTAAAGCGGCTTCTGTTGCGGTGACTTTTGCGATCGTTTCCATTGTAGTCTCTTTGTGTAGCAATTTTATTTCGTTTTTGAATGAGATTTTTTTTATGAACCGCAGAGGGCGCAGAGGGCGCAGAGAAGGAGAGGAAAGAGAGAAAGAAGGAGTTCGCGAATCATTGAAGTTTGTCCTTCTTCCTTTTTCCTTCCCAATGACTAAAACCTTAGAAAAAACCTAAAGCTTTGGGGCTGTAACTTACCAACAAATTCTTAGTTTGCTGGTAGTGATCTAACATCATTTTGTGATTTTCGCGGCCGATACCAGATGATTTGTAGCCGCCGAATGCTGCGTGGGCCGGATATAGGTGATAGCAGTTTGTCCACACGCGGCCGGCTTGAACGGCGCGGCCCATGCGGTAGGCGGTGTTGATGTCGCGAGTCCAAACTCCTGCACCTAAACCGTAGAGAGTATCGTTGGCAATTTCTAATGCTTCTGCTTCGTCTTTGAAGGTGGTGACTGCTAATACTGGACCGAAGATTTCTTCTTGGAAAATTCGCATTTTGTTGTTTCCTTTGAAGACTGTTGGCTGGAAATAATAGCCGTCTTGCAAGTCGCCGGATAAGATGTTTCTTTCGCCACCAATCAGGCATTCTGCGCCTTCGGCGTGACCGATTTTGACGTATTCGGCGATTTTTTCCATCTGGTTGATGGAGACTTGCGCGCCGAGGGCGGTTGTCGGATCTAAGGGGTTGTCTTGTTTGATTTGACGGATGCGATCGATCGCCCTTTCCATGAATCGATCGTAGATTGACTCCTGAATTAAGGCGCGGGAGGGACAGGTGCACACTTCGCCTTGGTTGAAGGCAAACATGACTAATCCTTCGACTGCTTTGTCGAGGAATTCGTCGTCTTGGGCGCAGATATCTTCAAAGAAAATATTGGGGGATTTGCCGCCTAGTTCTAGAGTGACGGGGATGACATTTTGGGAGGCGTATTGCATGATTAGCCTGCCGGTGGTGGTTTCGCCGGTGAAGGCGACTTTGGCAATCCGGGGACTGGTGGCGAGGGTTTTACCTATTTCGGCGCCTGGCCCGTTAATCACGTTGATTGCGCCGTCTGGTACTAAGTCGGCGATGATTTCCATCAGTACCAAGATTGAGGCGGGGGTGGGGCCTGCTGGTTTGAGGACGACGCAGTTTCCGGCGGCGAGGGCTGGGGCGAGTTTCCAGGCCGCCATTAATATCGGGAAGTTCCAGGGGATGATTTGTCCGATGACGCCTAGGGGTTCGTGGAAGTGGTAGGCGACGGTGGTTCCGTCGAGTTCGCCGATCGACCCTTCTTGAGCTCGGATGCAGCTTGCAAAGTAGCGGAAATGGTCGATCGCCAGCGGTATGTCTGCGAATGTGGTTTCGCGAATTGGTTTGCCGTTGTCCCAGGTTTCGGCGATGGCGAGGCGATCGAGATTTTCTTCGATGCGATCGGCTATTTTGTGCAAAACCCGCGCCCTGTCTGCTGGGGAAGTTTTGCCCCACTTGTCTTTCGCGGCGTGGGCGGCATCTAGTGCCAATTCTACATCTTCGGCGCTCGATCGGGGGATTTGACAAATTGATTTTCCTGTAATTGGAGACAGGTTTTCCGAGTATTTGCCTTTCACCGGTGGCACCCACTTGCCGCCGATAAAGTTGTCGTAGCGAGTTTTAAAAATCGACTGACTGCCGGATTGAACAGGTGCTGCTACTACCATTTTATTACCTGATTAAAATTTGTTTTTGCGGACGCTTAAAATCTCTTGAATATCAACTATCGTCTATTTTCTATAATTTCGGTTGTTTGCTATACAAAATTTTACATTTTTTAAATATTTGAAATCCCAATCTTTTCTCGGTTTCCGGGTCGGGCTGGTGGTTAATAATATTTTTTTACTAAACGCAGAGAACGCTATTGAGGTTGAGAGAAAAAAAGCAGAAAAAGAGAAGTTTACACATTATTTAAATCTGCTATTATATAAATATAAAATTGACAGTTTCTCAAAGTACCAATCAAATGCCTGCAATAAATGCCGTTGTTTTTGATTCTGATTGCGAGCCTGGGTCAAAGCCTTTGAATGCAGCGAAAGTCCGGTGGTTCCGCCGCCGGCTGAAAGCTTGGGCCGAGCAGAATTTCCGTGATTTTCCTTGGCGGCGTACCTGCGACCCCTACGCGATTTTAGTGGCTGAGTTCCTGCTGCAAAAAACTACTGCCGCTACAGTGGCTCCGATTTATCAAGAATTTGTCGATCGGTATCCGACTCTCTCCGATCTAGCGGTCGCGCCTGCGGAGGAAGTTGCTAGTTTGTTGCAGCCTTTGGGTCTTTTTTTTCGGGCGCAAAAGCTGCGGGAATCGGTGCTGGTTATCCTAGAAAATTATCAGGGAAATGTTCCCCGCACGGAAGCTCAGTTGCTGGAACTTCCGGGAGTTGGGAAGTACATTGCGCGATCGGTTTGCGCTAATGCTTTCGGACAGCCAAAAGCGGTGCTGGATACGAATGTTGCTCGGATTTTGCAGCGTTTTTTTGGGATTGACGGCGGTAAGGTAAAATCGCGATCGCCCGAACTTTGGGAAGCCGCAGAACGAGTCGCTCCCAAACAGCAAGTCGGGCCGTGGAATTTAGGAATGCTGGACTTTGGGGCGGCAGTTTGCACTGCAAGAAACCCCCGCTGCGGCGAGTGTCCGCTGCAACAGCAGTGCGAGTACAAAATTAGCAGCGAAATCAATTCTCGGCTCATTGCCGAACTCAGTTGACCAATTTTGTGCAGTCACTGTAGATACTGTCTTGACCTGTCAAGGGGTAGCAGTCAAATAATTAGGATCGAAAGGCTTTTGGGACTTTAAAATC
>NZ_JAUBQM010000153.1:0-5358 GCF_036701245.1 Microcoleus sp. Pol14D4 | reverse complement strand
GTGATGCTATATCTGCCCATTCTTGTGGCTTTTTCATGCCTTCTCTTGTTCCCCAATCAAAGACCTGAATCCTTACCAAATTAAAATTGATAATGGTCCCGAAAGTAGCGGAGTACGAACTCAATTCTTAAAAAGGATGGTTGAATTTCTTGACCAGATTAACACACCGATTCAACTACTTTACTATCCTCCTTACCATAGTAAATATAATCCCATAGAGCGCTGTTGGGGCATTCTTGAGCAGCATTGGAATGGGAGCAAGCTTGTTAATATTGAAGCTATGCTTTCCTGGGCTTCTAGCATGACTTGGAAAGGACTGCATCCAATTTTGACTTTAAGCAACATTGTTTACCAAAAAGGGATTTCTCTGACTAAGAAAGCCATGAAGCAAGTTGAGTCATGATTGCAGCGAAATCCGCTTTTGCCCAAATGGGATATCTTGATTCGACCACTTTAGCTGGTAAATTATTTCTCAGAAATCACCTTAATTATAGGTAAAAATATTGAAAACAGTATGCACAAATTCGCGGCGGCTTTAGAGAATGAATTAATTGTGTTTGGTGCAGCCAGACCAGGATACCGCGATGCAGAAATTGCTCGCTGGATTGAATTTATGCAGGGGCATAATATCAAGCAAGTTTGCTGCTTGCTGGCTCAGACGCAACTCATCCGCTACACTGATTTACTGGGAACATATAGGAAAATATTTGGATGCGATCGAGTTTGCTGGGCGCCGATTGCAGACTTTGAATTGGTCGATCGCGATATTTTAATCGATCGAATATTACCGTTTTTGGAATCTGCAAATAGCAAAGGCGAACGGGTGGTAGTTCACTGTTCTGGGGGGATCGGACGTACAGGACAGGTTTTGGCTGCTTGGTTGGTCAGCGGGCGGGGATTGTCTAACAAACAGGCGATCGCAGCAGTAAAAAAAACCGGCAGAAATCCCTATGAAGCAGCGATCGTAGCTTGTTTGAAAGGTCGAAACCCCTGGCTAGTGGTAGAAGAACTTAATGCTCTATTAGAAAATTGTCGCCTTGCTGCGAGAAATGATATATAGCACTATACCAACTATATATATGTGCCAATTGAGTAACTCCTAAAAGATTTAAAAGACTCAGCTTCCTACGATCGAACTCAGGCATCGCATAAATGAGTGTTTTGGCTGTCACCCTTAGCCTATCCCCTGGCGTTTTTGCGAATATTACAGAACAAATAATGCACTTACAGCAGCGCAAGATCCTTAAAGCAACGGCGCGTTAACTCGATTCTTGCGGATGCGTCATTATTGTTGCGGATGTTAATGTTTGTAGCAAAAAAGTAAACATTTTTATTCTTCTCTAAATAACCTACATACCAGCCAATTTCCTGCCCGGTTTGTTCTCCAAAGCTTACCCAGCCTGTCTTTGCTCTAATGATATAATCGGGAGTTTTTTCGACAACTATGATGTCTTTAACCAGAGACAGCGATCGCTCAGAAAAGGGTAAGTCATTTTTGTAGAGACGGCGGAGAAATTGAATTTGCTCGTTGGGTGTGATTCGGAGTTCTCCCTCTAACCAAAATTTGTCAATATCGTCTTTGTTACCGATTTTTTGGTTGCCATAACCGACTTTAGCTACCCATTTTTGCATTTGCTCGTGTCCCACTCGGCGGGCGAGAACTTGGTAAAACCAAACGGCGGAAAGTTTTATGGCTTCTCTCATATTCAAGTCTCGATTCCATCCGGAAATTTGCCTTTGAATTCCATCCCAAGTTAGAACGGCAAGCTCATCTGAAATTACCCCTGTTTCTAAGGAAATCAGAGAGTTGAGAATCTTAAATGTAGATGCGGGTAAAAAAGCTGTGGCGTTACGTTGCGGGTTGTGTTGATAAAGCCGATCGCTATTCAAATCGTAAATCGCGATCGAACCTTCCACTCCTAGCTCTTGAAAGTGCCGTCCAAAATTAATTGTCTGAGCCAAATCTCCTCCGCGAGGTGAAGATTTTGGCACTATAGGTGGCACGGTCAAGGCTGATTGCAGTGGCTGAACTAAAACTGAAATAGTGCAGCCTAATACAATTAAAATAACAGCGATCGCAAGATATATTCGGTTCATAAACTTCGATAATTTAACCAAATCACAGGCAGTAATGTCACAGGGGCAATCGACTTGTAAGGTGCGTCTGACTTACGCTGTGTAAGAAACAATAAAGGTTTGCCCCTGACGCACCCTACTATATATGTGCCGCGTAATTTCTCACCTACAAAACTGCCATAATAGTTAACGCGACCAAACAGCTTAACTGAATTACTAAGCTGAACAACCGAAACTTTGGATCGAGGCCAGCGATGTGAATCGCTGAATGTACCAGCCGAAATAGAATGTACACAACAATCAGCAAATCTACTGCTGTTCCTGAAACACCCCTAACGGTTAGAAGAAAAACAACTCCTAAATACAAAGGCAGGTTTTCTATCAAGTTGGATTGTACTCGAAATAGTCGCCAAAGTAAGCTGTCATCGTTCTGTGTGCCGAAATCTTTTACAGATCCACCCGCAGATAGATGCCGAATCCTGACAGTCAGCAGCATAACAACAACTGCGATCGTCCACAAAATGAAAATTGCTAAACCCCAGAGAGGGAAAGTCATATTTGTCGGTTCACTGTGCATCATCTTTCTACCTTGCGAAACTGCGGTTAAGACTTTAGAAAAGTTATATCAAATCCTGTAGCATGGGAATTGTCAAATCCAGCCAACAGTCAACGCTCACCGACGGTGTAACTGGAATCCATCTAATTCATCTGCGTTAATCTGTGTTGATCTGCCCTCATCAGCGGTTAAAAAAAGAGAATGTATAAACCGCAGATGACAAGAGATTGAACCAGATTCACGCAGAGGTAGAGAAGAGAGATACAGCAGATTCCAGGCTCATGAAGTACAGTAGCAGCAGCTTGTAAACCAGTTTTTAAAGTGCTTAATATTGACTAAATCAAGCGCAGTAGCAAGTATTACATCAACCATCTTGGTAGTGGTTGGTGAAAACTGACGTAAAAAAGCTTTCAGTTGTGACCACCATAATTCTATAGGATTAAAGTCAGGAGAGTAAGGCGATAAATTCAGCACACTGGCACCAGCCGCTTGAATCAATGGTTCAATCACCGCTAACTTATGAGCTGGTAGATTATCCATGACAACCACTGCACCATCCCATAAGTTTGGCACTAAAAAGTGTTCCACAAAAACTGCAAATGCCTGACTATCCATCGACCCATTTAGCGTCATTAATCCTACTACTTTTTTTAAGCTGATTGCTCCGACAACTGTTACTTTGGTTCCACGATAAAATGGTTTTAAATCGTAAACTCTACTACCATATCTTGAACGTGCGTGGGTTCGTGTTAACCCAAGTAAAACCCCCATTTCATCCAAAAATACGAGGTTATTCTGGTCGATGTTTTTCACTTTTTCCCAATATTCATACCTCAAAATTTGCACTCTTTCTGTTGCAGACTGACTACTTCGTATGGTCTTTTTTTTTCGCGTTAGATTTTGTTTGATTAGTTCGCGACACATCATACTAGGGCTGACAGCTTCCTGGTAGGTATCTAGCCAATATTCACTTGGGTTCTGACAAGGTAAGATCGGGATATTTTTCCACCATCTCTGTTAATTGAATTGTACGCGAGTGTAAGACACTTTTTTGACTTCCACCCTGTTTTTTGGGTTGAATATGACCAGTCGTTTGTTTTTGTTTTAAGAGCTTCTGGATAAAGGCTTTACTCACATCAAACCTGGCGGCTACTTTCCGAATTGATGTATCACCTTGTTCATAGGCTTTAACTATTTTTTTACGAAACTCAATCGAATAAGGTTTCATTTTTTCCGCGATCGCTACTGAACACAGTGTACCACATATACATGGAATCTACTGTATGAATAATTCGGATATTCTGAGTGTTTTCCGAAATGGATAGAGCGCCTACCAAGCTAAAAGCAGCATCTAACCGACAAGCTGACGCTAACTAGAGTGCGATCGCATCTCCTGAGTGTCAATTCCCGCCGCTAGCAACCGAGCGTTTACAGATGGTTTTCGGCAAGACGATCGCACCATTGTATCGAGCAAGTGTTCGATCGCACCCGGTAGATTCTGGCAAAAACCAGTGTGTACGCGCGATGTCTGAACGATCGTACTGCGGGGTGCTACGAGCCAGTGAAACCGCTCTCTGTGGGGAAGTTGACCGATCGCACCAGATTCCTTGCCACCTGCACAAATGATGGGAATGACTGCTAGGTGATTGCGAATCATTTCCAGATCCAACGTTGAGTCGATCGCCATCAAGCGCTGTTCATCTATTTCGATACGGGCTTCGAGGAATTTTTTCGTACCGCAGGAAACGATCGCCCCGACGTTGATAAACTCCTCGCGCTCGACTTTGGGAACGACGCGGATAATGGCGTAATCATACAGAAATCGATCGGGCACTAATCGCTTCCTCCAAAAAAATATGTGGTGATTCTAGCCGATTTAGCAGGTACTCAATATAAGCATCCCGATGTTGATTGCTATCGCTGAAAGGAGAATCTCCCACCAGCCAAGTATCAGGAATTAGTTTAACGATGTTGCGAATGATGTCAGGGGTTAGCGTTTGAGTCATCTTGGAATTTGCCGCTTCCAGGGTGCTGGCAAAACGCAGCAGAACGTGGTCTTTGATTGGAGGGAAACGATCGCGGCTGCGCGAGAGATAATCTTTCCAGGTGTGGTGGAAGTAGAGGGCCGCACCGTGATCGATCAGCCAAAGCCGTCGGTGCCATACCAGCATATTTGCATTGCGCGGCGTGCGATCGATGTTAGTCACAAAAGCATCGAACCAGACGATTTCTGAGGCCAGATCCGCCTCGGACTTCCCCGCTATCGGGTCAAAAGTGATGGAGCCCGGGAGATAGTCGAGGGCGAGGTTGAGACCAGCACTTGCTCGGATCAAATCTTGAATTTCCGGGTCAGGCTCAGTGCGAGCCAGTTCGGGATCGAGTTCAACAAAGACGAGTTCGGGGATTGGGAGTCCGGAAGCGCGAGCAATCTCTCCCGCCACTAGCTCCGCGATCAGAGATTTGGCTCCCTGGCCGGCACCGCGAAATTTGAGCACGTACATACCATCATCATCTGCTTCGACGATCGCCGGCAGCGATCCGCCTTCGCGCAAGGGAGTGACATACCTGGTAGCAATGACTGTTCGCAAGTTGGGACTCATGCTATTTTCGATTTGAGATTTTTGATGGGAAATCACTCATTTTATGAGGAGACATCTCCAAAATAGTAACATTATGTGGTAAAAGAACATAAGAGACCTTTTTTTACACAGAAAGATGAGCGACAT
>NZ_JAUBQM010000152.1:0-5382 GCF_036701245.1 Microcoleus sp. Pol14D4 | reverse complement strand
TGGCTCAGGTTTTTGGTGCTGATAATTCTCTGACTTCTCTCGATTTTCTCACTCTTTCGAGTTAAGATAAAAGCGCATTTAATTCGCTAAGTTTTTTCGATATTCTCCCAACTCGGTTTGTTACATAAGCCGGGTTTTTTATTTTCCACAATTACCCAAATCAAGCAAGTTCTTGAATTCTTTAGTTTGTCAACTTATCGAAAAGTCTAAAAGGGGTTTTAGTGAATAATTAAGAACCGGCAAAAGCCAACAAACGCAGTTTGTAACTACAAGATTTACTACCTTTTTTTTGAGGGAATAGATATCCTCTTATATCCTGCTGATTGACTATTATTAAATGATTTTTGATAATGAGTCACGTCCTACCAAGAGTCAAAAAAACTATATTATAAATAACCAATATAAAAGCGAACAATTATCAACTATTTTTGGGTAGAAAATATCGCATTTTACAGCGTATGTGCGTACATTCTGTACGTTTTTTCCATGTAAAAATAATTTAGCGGTAACTCAGGTTTGGCTAAAAAAATGCCTGATTTCGCAGGTAAACACAGCGAACTGCTACTTTGGGAAGATGTCGATCAAAAAAAAATCGCAGTAAATAGAACTTGTTAACTATGCGAAACCGAGAAATTAGCAATTAACAATTTCTTATTAGCAATTAACAATACTATCTACCATTGAAGATGGACATTTTACAAGTCAAGGAGCTATGTAACTCATGAAAAATTTAGGGTGCAACTACTCTTCGCTAATTCACCAATCAAGTTGCGATCGCCGCGACAAAGAGTCCATAAAAGCTTCTTTGATTGGGACGCCCTTAGTCGGGGATGTGGAGATCGATGTTTCCTGTTTAGCAAAAGAGAGTTGCGGCGTCAAGACTAAACATAAAAAACATTTAGTTTGCATCGACCCAAGGGTAGAGAATTATCAGCATCTTACCAGCGGAGTAAAACCAGGGACAGAGATAATTGTCCTCGATCGAACCCTGGACGGAGTAGAACAAATTACCGAGATTCTAGCTAAACGCAGCTTAATTGCCAGCCTTCAAATAGTTGCTCACGGCAATGAAGCTTCGGTGCAACTGGGGTCAACTTTACTGAAGAATGAAAACTTGCAAAAGTACGATCGGCATTTGCAAAAGTGGCGCAATGCCTTCAGGAAAAAAGCCGATATTTTATTATTAGCGTGTAAGGTTGGGGCTGGAAAATCCGGGATTGCTTTCGTGCGAAAGCTTAGAGAATTAACAGGCGCAAATATAGCTGCTTCTAACAATCTAATTGGCAGTGCAAAATTAGGAGGAAACTGGCAATTAAATGTTACAGCAGGACAAGTAAAAACCGCAATAGCCTTTGAAACAAAAACCCAGGAAACTTACAGCGCTATCCTCATTAGTTTAGTAGACGAAAGTTTTCAAGACGCACGTCTAATCGGGCCTTGGATCTCTGGGGTAACAGGCACGTCAGACGCTCCAGCTTTAACAGCAGGAACCGGAACGGAGAGTTTTCCGGGTTTGAACATAGATCCGGTCGGCAGCGGGGCGTTGAGATTAACTTCAAGAACTTTTGACCAATCCACTTTTGTTATCTATAACAGTCAGGTTCCAGTCAACAGCGGTCTTAACATTGTCTTCGATTTATTTGTCTACAACGGCACTGCACGTCCGAATTTAGCAGGGCGGACAGGTGATGGCATAAGTTTCTTTTTAATTGACGGTACGGTGACGCCAACAGTAGCTGGAGGCTATGGAGGGTCTCTCGGCTACGCCCAAAATACAGATACAAATCAGCCCGGTTTACTGGGAGGTTATTTAGGAATTGGATTGGATGAATTCGGAAATTTTTCAACTACAACTCAAGGGCGTGTAGGCGGAATTCCGGGGGGGCGTAGAGCAGATTCGGTAACGCTTCGAGGTAGCGAAGCTACGCAATATAACTTTTTAACTTCTACTTTTGTGCCGCAGGGAGTAGATAATATTCCAGATACCGTAAATCCCCTGCCTCCAAACGGGCCGATCAACGCACTTACTACCACTCGCGAAGCAGCCAGAAGAAGAGTTCAAATTATTTTGCAACCACCCAATTCTGCAACGCCAAACCGTCTCACGGTTAACTTCGATCTCAACAATAATGGTTCGTTTACAGATCAGGGCGAGACTATTATCGACATTGCCAATTTAGAGGAGATAAACGGGCCAATACCGGCAACATTCAAATTTGGTTTTGCTGGTTCAACGGGAGACGCAACAAATATTCACGACGTTCGCACTTTGTCTATCCAAACTATAGACGTGCCGCGGACTACGGCAGATGTTGCCTCAAGGAAAACAGGCCCGGCCGCAGCGGCACCGGGTAGCAGCATTACTTACACAATTACGACAGTAAATAACGGCCCGAACGACGCCGAAAACGTGGTGATTGAAGATCAATTGCCCGTCGGGGCAGTATTTGCTAGTGCCGAGGGCGACGGAACTTTCAACGCGACAACGAGACTGGTAACCTGGCCAACTATTCCGAATTTACCTGTTGGGGCTACCGCCACGCGCACCGTAACTGTTACGACCCCAACTACACTTGGCTCTATTACCAACAGTGTATTCAGCAGCAGCAGTACGATCGATCCGGTACCCGGTAACAACAGCGGCAGCAGCCCGGAGGCGCGAGTCACCACCACTATTACGAACGATAGCGCTGATGTAGTGACGGTCAAAACCGGACCCGCTACTGCAGCAGCCGGCTCGACTGTCACCTACACAATTACGGCAGCCAACAGTGGGCCGAGTGCGGCAACCAATGTGGCGATCGCCGACAGCATTGTTCCGGGTTTAACAGGAGTCAGCGTCTCCGACGGCGGAACTTACAACGAAACTACAGGTATTGTGACTTGGACGGCGATCGCATCCCTAGCCAGCGCAGCCAGTACCAACAGAACCGTCAGTTTCGCAGTTCCCGCCACCGGCGGCACCGTCGCCAACACTGCTAGCAGCACATCAACAAGCCTAGACCCCAATCCCGACAACAACAACGGCAGCAGCCCCCAAGCGCGAATCACCACCACTATCACCGATAGCGCTGATGTAGTGACGGTCAAAACCGGACCCGCTACTGCAGCAGCCGGCTCGAATGTCACCTACACAATTACGGCAGCTAACAGTGGGCCGAGTGCCGCAACCAATGTGGCGATCGCCGACAGCATTGTTCCGGGTTTAACAGGAGTCAGCGTCTCCGACGGCGGAACTTACAACGAAACTACAGGTATTGTGACTTGGACGGCGATCCCATCCCTAGCCAGCGCAGCCAGTACCAACAGAACCGTCAGTTTCACAGTTCCCGCCACCGGCGGCACCGTCGCCAACACTGCTAGCAGCACCTCAACGAGCCCCGACCCCAATCCTGACAACAACAACGGCAGCAGCCCCCAAGCGCGAATCACCACCACTATCACCGATAGCGCTGATGTAGTGACGGTCAAAACCGGGCCCGCTACGGCCACCCCTGGGTCAAATGTCACCTACACCATTCTCACTGAAAACAGAGGGCCCACTACCGCCACCAACATTACCGTTACAGATAGCATCGTTCCCGGTTTAACGGGCGTTACAGCGTCCAGCGGCGGTATTTACGACCCAGCCACAGGCATTGTCAGCTTTCCGCCCATTGCCAGCTTAGCTGACGGCGTGACCGTCAGCCGGACTGTCCGATTCCCAGTCCCGGCAACCGGCACTGTCAGCAACACGGCAAGAAGTACCTCAAACACGAATGACCCGAATCCCGCCAACAATAACGGCAGCGATCCCGGCGCAACTGTTACCACCAGCATCGCCTCACCCCCGACTCCGACTCCGACTCCCGCACCGACTCCGACTCCCGCCAACCAACCGCCGATAGCTAACAACGTCAACCTCGAAATCGCCCCCAGCAGCGCTGTGCCGATCGCAGGACTCGGAGGAAGCGACCCCGACGGCTCGATCGCATCCTTCACTATCAACACCGTCCCACCAGCCAATGAAGGGCTGATATTTTTAGGCAATCCCGATACTGGTGGCACGATTGTCACCGCGGGTCAAATTCTTACCCCTGCTGACATTGACCAATTATTTTTCCAATCGACAGCCAACTTTACCACCGCCAATTTCACCTACAGCGTTACAGACAACCAGGGCGCTACCAGCCCCGCCAGCGCTACTGTATCCGCGCTGCCGCCACAGCTAAACCTACCGCCGACAGCTAATAACGTCAACGTCGAGATCGCCCCCAGCAGCACTGTGCCGATCGCAGGACTCGGAGGAAGCGACCCCGACGGCTCGATCGCATCCTTCACCATTAACACCGTCCCACCAGCAAGTGAAGGGCTGATATTTTTAGGCAATCCCGAGACGGGCGGCACGATTGTCACCGCGGGTCAAATTCTGACACCTGCTGACATTAACCAATTATTTTTCCAATCGACAGCCAACTTTACCACCGCCAATTTCACCTACAGCGCTACAGACAACCAGGGCGCTACCAGCCCCGCCAGCGCTACTGTATCCGCGCTGCCGCCATTGCCAAACCTACCGCCAGAAGCAGCCCCGGTTAACCTCGAAATCGCCCCCAGCAGCACTGTGGCGATCGCAGGACTTGGAGGTACCGACCCCGACGGCTCGATCGCATCCTTCACCATTAACACCGTCCCACCTGCAAGTGAAGGGCTGATATTTTTAGGCAATCCCGATACTGGTGGCACGATTGTCACCGCTGGTCAAATTCTTACCCCTGCTGACATTAACCAATTATTTTTCCAATCGACAGCCAACTTTACCACCGCCAATTTCACCTACAGCGCTACAGACAACCAGGGCGCTACCAGCCCCGCCAGCGCCACTTTAACTGCCATTCCGGCGCCCGCACCAACACCGACACCCGCACCAGAACCAACACCGACACCCGTCCCAGAACCAACACCGACACCCGCCCCCGAACCAACACCGACACCCGTCCCAGAACCAACACCAACACCCCCCGTCCCAACACCCACACCACCCATCCCAACACCAACACCCACACCACCCATCCCAACACCAACACCAACACCACCCATCCCAACACCAACACCACCCATCCCAACACCAACACCAACACCACCCATTCCAACACCAACACCACCCATTCCAACACCAACACCAGCGCAGGAACCAACACCAACACCAACACCAGCGCCAGAACCAACGCCTATATTCGGCCCAGTACCCGAACCCGATACCAGTTGCGGTTGCGACCCCTTGAAAGGGCCCCCGAACTTCACATTTATCCCGCCCCAGCCTTCTCAAATACTCAACTTCGACTCCAACGCCGCACAACTCATCGACATCCAAAACACCACCATCGGGACCGAGGGCAACGA
>NZ_JAUBQM010000151.1:0-5573 GCF_036701245.1 Microcoleus sp. Pol14D4 | reverse complement strand
AGAGTCGAACTCATTGACCGGGTAACTGCATACAGCCTTTTTCTTGTCAATACCTAATACTGAACCGACGCTCTAGGATAATGAGACAGCGGTTTTTTCGCAGATATTCCATTAACAGGGAAAGTCGATTGGGAATGCTGGTAGGGAGTTCGATTTCGGGTTTATTTAAGAGAAATTCTAGGAGATTTTTTAGGGTAGTTTCTAAGGGTGGGCAGTGGCGGAGACTTCGCCAGATGACGTATTCAAAGTTATGCTGAATTTTTGGGATGAGATGGAGGGAAAGTGCGGTTTTGCCGATGCCGCTGAGTCCTGATATGGCTGCGAGGGTGCACTTTTCTTGGACGATCCATTTCTCCATGGTGGCGAGTTCGGATGTGCGATCGCACAATAATGAAATATGAGGTGCGTCTGCTAAGTCTAGTCGGGTTTGGGGTTGGGAGGTGTCTGAGGTGGGTGTTGAGGGCGATCGGGTTTTTGGAATTTCTGGAGATTGGTTATCTGCACAAACATTGAGATTACCAATTACAAAATCATTACCAAAATTTTGTGAAACGATAAATAATTGTTGTCTCTCAAGTGTTGAGCGTAAATTCGATTGAGTTACTTCTTCATCTAATACATTTGATAAAAGTTTCCATAATTTTGAGGCGATATTTCTGATATGACCTTCGCTACAATATGATGTTTCTGCGATATGAGAGTATTTTTGACCTTCCCATACACCCAGCAGGATAGATTTTTGCAGATCGTCGAAGTGTTCTCCTGTTTTGGCGAAAACCATTTCGTCGGCAAATCTCAAGACTTCTTGAACGTCCATTGGTCGGGTAGGTGTAGTGGTTTTGCTTATTTTATCAGACTTTTTATGACATTTTCTGATATCTCTTACAAAATGTGACTTTCTTCGATAGAGATATTATGTAACATTAATTACATTTGATGACAGTTGAGCATAGACTAAAATAAAAAATGATGTATATGATATATTTACGGAATTAAAGGCTGTAATTTAATGGCGCGAATTGAATACCAGGTTGTTTATTTCGTTTGTCAACTAGGAGAATCAAGCTATGTCTGTATTCAATAGCCATGATGAAAAGCAAGCAATAAATTGGTTAGAAACTCTGAAGGAAAAACTGCAAGTAACGCAGGGAAAAAAATTCACTTTTCTATTGGTTGGTCGTACAGGAGTTGGAAAGTCAAGCACTGTAAATAGTTTGATGGGTCAAACAATTGCTGTAGTCGGTGACTATGAACCTTGTACAATGGATATTAAAAAGTATGAGAATGAACTCAATGGGATTAATTTCACTATAATTGATACTCCTGGCTTGTGCGATGATCTTGAGGAAGTTGGAAATGATTATCAATATTTAGAACGGATGCGTTCCGATGTCAGCCATGTTGACTCTATGTGGTTTGTCAGCCGTTTAGATGAAACAAGAGTTACTAATGACGAAAAACGAGGAATCAAACTGATTTCTGAGGCTTTCAATTCAAAAATTTGGGAACAAGCTGTTATTATCTTTACTTTTGCAGGTGCAAAGAATGCCTCAGACTATCCGATTGCATTGGAGAAAAGGACGGAACTTATTCGGAAAGAGATCGCTAAATACACTGGCATTGGAATAGCAAATAACGTTCCGTCAGTTGCAGTTGATAACAAAAGTGAGAGAACTCCCGATGGACAAAAATGGTTAGGTGAACTTTATACGCAGATATATGCAAGAATTTCTGCTAAAGGTGCAGCACCATTTTTCATGGCAACTGTAGAGCGAGTCAAACGACCTGATAAGGAAAGAGAAGTTATAATAGAAAAAATTTATGAGCCAGCCCCAACATATACACCTATTGAGCTTAATGAGAGGCAGGCTGCAGTAGTCGCAAATAAGACTTCTGAGGTGCTAGGGCTTGCAGCGATGGGAGGAACTGTTGGGGCTACAATTGGCTCTATAGCAGGGCCTGTCGGTGCTGGTATCGGGGGTGCAATTGGTGCAGCAATAGGATTTTTAGGTGGGTTGTTCCGTTGGTAAACTATGCGTAAATTTCTGCTAGTGGGACGGACAGGTGTTGGCAAATCAAGTTTTATCAATGCCGCGTTTGGTAGTTACATTGCTGAGACTTCAGAGTATGAAGCTTGTACAAAAATTGTTGAGCATTATGCTTACAAAACTCCTCTAGGCGATGTGTCTCTTATCGATACACCTGGATTAGCGGAGGATGACGAAGCCTGTGATGAAGCCTACCTATCTTTAGTACGGGCTAAAGTTAATTTAGCTCAGATTTATGCAACCATCTATGTGAGTAGGCTTAACGAAACTCGTTTTCGTCCAGACGAAAAGCGAACTCTACGCCTTTTGACTAATCGACTTGGTGCATCTATTTGGAATCGGTCTATCCTGGTTTTAACGTTTGCTGCATCTGTACCTAACGATCAACAAGAGATATTTGCAGAAAAAAGGAGTCAACAAATTTTTGACTTTCTCCAAATTATCACAAGAGAACAGGATATTGACCAAATATTTCAAGGATTTGAGCAAGAATGGTTGGTGGATAATATTGTAGATAATTGGACATCGGATGGATTACCTCTTCTCTCAATATTAACAGATTGATCTGTAATCGGTTCCTTTCGCGGTTAATTCTACTCATTAACTAATTAGACAAGAAACCTGCAATTTAGTTGATCATAACCTTACCTCAAAAGCGATCGCCCTTCCTTAACTGAGGTGCGCTCGCTCTCATTTTGGCGTTGCTTAATCAGGGTCTGACAAAATAAGTTGAAAATCCCCAAGCTTTGTCAATACTGGTTTCTATGACGGGCATATTTAGCCTTTCATACCGTAAATCAGCAACGCCTCTTATTCCTACTGACTACTGACTAAGGACTAATGACTTCTTTTACTGTACTTGAGAGCCGTGGGCGCGGGGGTCGGAGCTACTTGTTTTCACAGGCCCTGTGGGGGGAGTAAAATTAGAAACTTGACCGCCTGCTTGGACGTGGGGCAGAGGTTTTCCTGCAATTAAAGCTTCTAAGTTAGCTTCCATAATACTGCGCGGCATTTCGCCCATCGTTTCAGCAACGGCGCTACCTTTATCGTTCAAGTAGACAAAGTGCGGAATGCCATCTACTCGATATTTTGTGATTTCTGGCAGCCATTTGTCATTGTCTACATTCAGCATTACAAAATTCATCGGTTCGGCGTATTTCTGTTTGATTTCGCTCAGATCTTTAGCCATTGCCTGACAGCTACCGCACCAATTAGCATAAAATTCCATGAGTGTCGGTTTGCCATTTACCAAAGCTGTTTCTAATGGCGTTGAAGCTTTTGCCATATCGGTGAGACTGCTTGATGGCGTTTGGGTTTGCAGCCCGAAGAAGATGGATATTGAAAGGGCGATCGCTGTTAACACGATCAATAAGTTTCTGAGGCGCGTGGCGACTTTTGTTTCGGGATTTTTGGCTGCGGGGACGACTGTTGACTTGGGGGAATTCTGGGTCATAAAATAAATTGCGGTTTGATTTCTATGTTTTTATTTTAAATAATAGATTCAGATTATAGCACATTTTGAGATAATCAGACCCATCTCATAAAAATTTGTGCTAAAGGCAGTAATTAGATTAAGTGCGCTAAAACAGAAGATAACAAAGATTGTTTGTAAATTACCGAGGACTTGCAGGGTGAAAAAACGGGTAACACTGACGTTTCCCCAACGATCGATCCAAATGCCTGTCACCTATCGACTGGCAAAGGATTTTAATGTTGCAGCCAACATTATCCGTGCTCAGGTGGCTCCCAATCAAGTGGGCAAACTGGTGCTAGAGTTATCAGGGGACATTGACCAACTAGAAGCGGCGATCGACTGGATGCGATCGCAAAACATCGGCGTTTCCCTAGCTAGCCGGGAAATACTCATAGACGAAGATATCTGCGTTCACTGCGGTTTGTGTACTGGGGTTTGCCCGACCGAAGCCTTGACCCTTGACCCCGAAAGCTTTAAACTAAGTTTTGCTCGATCGCGGTGTATCGTTTGTGAGCAGTGCATCCCTACTTGTCCGGTGCAAGCTATTTCTACTAACCTTTAGGCCCTGTACAAACTCATCGGGATTATCATCTTTTTTGCGTCGTGGTTCCCCTAATTGTGCCATAGGATGAAAAAAAACTCTTGGGTTTCCCTAACTCTACTTTTTGTTACTTATTTCACTTTTGGCTGGAAATTGTCTGAGTTTGATGTTCCCCCGCACCTAACTTGGTTTTTAGCCATAGCTTCAATTTTAGTGTTAGCTGTTGCCTTGTCGTTCCCGCTGAAAGGGATAAAAGCCTTAATAATGCGGTGGTTTTCCAGTGATATTGGTGCTTTTCTTTCTATTATTGTAGGAGCTTTCGTGGCCGTGGTAGTTTTTGCCTGGATGCACCTTTTTGCTACTTGCTTAGTCTTGATTTCAGCCGGAGCTTTGGCAAGACTCGATATTCAAATATCTGGTTGGAAAAATTGGCGGGCTTTTGCGGTATTAGCTAGCATTTGTTTAACTGGTGTAGCGTTGGGCGGAGTCCTGGAGTTTTGGTTAAAAACAGGCAAGCTCGTATTCTCTTAATGAAGAACGGGAAATTCACCCAACAAAGTTCTATAACTTGCAACGGATATTTAGCCGAAAACTATCAGATAGCCCATCAATAAAAATACAGCTTACTTTTTTGAATTTCCCACTCGGATTAATTACCCGTTCCGCGCTGCAATCATAGCAGTTTTTAAGCCTAGTGAGGTATACGTTGTCAATGATCGATTCTCCGTTTAGCGTTACTAATTCCTAATTACTAATTACCAATTACCAATTACCGACGAACCCGGAGTCGAAATCAAAACCCCTAGGGCTGTATTGAATTGTAGCGACTGTTGCTCAAAATGTTATTGCTAGGATCCCGCAAGTCCCGCAGCCAAAAACTCGATCGCAATAAAAAAGCAGCTTTCGGGAGCTGCTAGTCAGAATGCATGAGGTATTGTTCTTAGAATAAGACAGGTTGAATTAGATCGGTGCTGGGTTACATTTTTTGATACGGGAGAGTTGATGAGTGAATGGACGATCGTAAAATCGTCACATAGGAGGATAGCATTGATGCTAAATTTCCCGACAATCAAGTTAGCGTTTAACTGTCCTTGCGCCCTACAGCCCTTCAGCGGTGGGGCCCTTTTATTTTTAGGGAGAACTCAATAGCCGACTTTAACGCATCAGATGAGTCTGCCATTAGTTGTTGTATAAAATCTCGGCATCGCCACATCCTCATACATATAAAAGTTACGATTCACATCCACTCAAACCCGGTGGATTTCAAAATATTGGGTGGTTAAACGGACACACTGAGACAAAAATCAGTATTTTTACCGAAGTCATACCATTTTAGATTTTAGATTTTAGATTTTAGATTTTGGGAATGACTGATGAATCTGGTTGTTTGGAGCTTGTGTAGGGTTGCATTATTTTTGGGAACTAATACCAAAATTCGGCGTTGCTGAATTAGGGTATGATACGAGCAAAAATACGGGAGGGGAGTCGAAAATGATTTCCAGGATTTTGA